>JACAAY010000099.1 GCA_013377095.1 Desulfuromonadales bacterium | reverse complement strand
CACAGCGAGCACATGATAAAACAAAAGCCCCTGTTCGGAAATATACCGGCAGGGGTTTTTGTGTATTAGTGAGGATAAATGATGAAAATTGTATCATTCAACGTCAATGGGCTGCGTTCACGCATTCATCAGTTGGAAGCAGTTATTGAAAGGCATCAGCCGGAGATCATCGGTCTGCAGGAAACCAAGGTGCAGAATGTCGACTTTCCTGTTGCTGCCATTCAAGCCCTTGGTTACCAGGTAGTCTACCATGGGCAGAAGACCCATTATGGGGTGGCGCTTTTGTCGCGTCTGGAACCGGATAGTGTCAAGTTGGGGCTTCCCGGTGATAGTGACGATACCCAGAAGCGCCTCATCAGCGCTACCTTTGCCCTATCATCGGGACCTCCTCTACATGTTATCAATGGCTATTTTCCACAGGGTGAAAATCGTGATCATCCTGTCAAGTTTCTCGCTAAAGAACGCTTTTTTGAGGGTGTCCATAGGTTTCTACACACATCCTGTGATTCAGCTTCGCCCGTGATCGTGATGGGGGATTTTAACGTTGCCCCTAAAGACACTGATATCGGCATTGGCCCTGAGAACGCCAGTCGCTGGTTGCGTAGCGGCAAGACCTGTTTTCTCCCGGAGGAACGTCTTTGGTTTGAGCGTCTGTGCGGATGGGGTTTGCATGACAGTTTCCGAGCACTACACCCGGATGTTGACGATCGCTTCAGTTGGTTCGATTACCGCAGCCGTGCTTTCGAGACTGATCCCAAACGGGGTCTGCGTATTGATCACATCCTGCTCACCCAGTCGTTAGTAAGCAAGTGCATCGCGGCTGGGATTGATTACGAGATCCGCAGTATGGAAAAACCCTCCGACCATTGCCCGGCGTGGGTGGAGTTGAATGTGGTTTAGATTGGTGCAGCAGGGGTGGTTTGTTGCTGGGCGCACAAAAAAAGAGGGTTAGCGGAGATATGCTAACCCTCTGGTTTTGTGGTGGTGCCCAGGGACGGAATCGAACCGCCGACACGAGGAACGTAATAGAATCAAGTAGTTACTGGCTATAGAGAACCAAAATTCTAATCAAAACTGTAACAAAATTACCCTCCATGTACACCCAAGGGCAGCAGGATGGTCAGCAGGTAGGTATTCAAAAAGGTGTCGGCAACACTACCTCGCAACAAACCTTCCTCAAATAATATCAGTTCCACTCGTTACAAATCCCAACCAACAAAAAAGGGATTCCAGCCCGGAATCCCTCTAACTCACTCAAGTAAATGTCATATTACGAAGCGCTGCCCATAATCCGGTCTTTCAGGTCCTTACCTACCTTGAAGAACGGCGATTTTTTGGGTTTAACTTCTGTCTCAACACCAGTCTTGGGATTCCTGCCAGTATAGCCACCGTACTCACGTAACTCAAAGCTGCCGAAGCCTCTGATCTCGATCCTGTCACCGGCAATAAGTGTATCAGCCATACTGCCGAAGATTTCCTGAATGAGCTTTTCGGCCACGGCATAGGTGATGTTCTTCTCGTTCGCAATTCGTTCAATCAATTCAGTTCGTGTCATCCCTATCTCTCCGCAAAAGCAATTACACGCTTAGCCTGTTTGATTGCCCTGAGATAACGCTCAAGGGCAGTTGCCGAAGGAAGTTTTCCGCTTGTCATGGTCTGTGAGGCTTCCAGGAGCTCCTTCAGTGATTCAAGCAAATCATATTTGATCAACGTCATAGCCTACTCCAATGAAATTACGAGTTTTTCTATCACAACAACCTCACTTAGTCCACAAATTCAAACAGATAAGGAAAAACACCCCATGTGCAAGGAAATCACACTGCTGCTTTGTGAATGCTGCTTTGATGTAATCCTGGAGGATGATGCCGAGTACCACAATGAATTGCCTTACTGCCACAATTGCATCGAGGAGGTTCAATCATAAAACGGATATTCCCGGCAATCTGAATACCTTAATCAAAATGCAGTCAAAACCAAACCAATTACCCAACGAGAAGGGCAGGCCCATGAAGCCTGTCCTTTTACATTTGAAAGGAGATCGACCATGACCATCGAAACATTATTCGGAACAGAGGAAATACCCACAAAGCCCAGAACAATCAAGTTCAAGCAGATCAAAGCCATATACGAAACATTTACCGCAAGGGAAGAAATAACAAACTATCTGAAACCGGGGACAAGATACACTAGCCCTTCACAAGTGTATGAGACATTCAAGTTCCTGATGAAAGAAACCAAGGAAATGTTCCTGACCCTGCACCTGGACGGTAAAAACCGGATCATGGCCATGGACATTGTCAGTATAGGCTCGCTCAATCAATCCATCGTTCACCCACGCGAAGTTTTCAAGACAGCCCTACTATCAAACGCGGCGGCAATTATCTGCGCGCATCAACACCCTTCAGGAGATCCTTCGCCCAGCAGTAAAGACATATCCATAACGAGAAGACTCAAGGAAGCAGGCGAGATTATGGGTATCAAGGTATTGGATCATTGCATCATCGGTCAGGACAGCTATATCAGTTTTGTGGAAAGGGGCCTGTTATGAGATGCGAATCCTGTAACATAGCTATTCAGCCGGAAGAAGCAGCCCATGGTCTCCGGTACGGAACGGCAGATGATGAAACAGATCTCTTTTTGCCTGCCAGGGAATCAGCATGGACTGTGCTGTGTTCATTGTGTGGTGAAAAAATATATCGGAACATTTACGCCAGCTTGAGAAATACGAGCATTAACCCTGCCCATAACATGCCCCTCAAGTAATCCTGATTAGCTCTCCCAGAAGTATTAGCACCCGCAGTACCTGAATCATCAATATCAACTTTGAAGGCAGCGGCAAGATATTACGCCGTAAGCCCATACGCCCGCCAAGTCTCGATGCATAAATATTTTTCTTTCTTTGTACGGGTGATTGTGTTGGTTGGTTTGAAGGCTGTAGGAGGAGTGTTGATAGAAAGGGTCGATGTTCATGCAAAGAGGTGAGATATTTCTTGGCTCCGATTTGTTCGGTCTCTCAAGATTCATTTTCATAAAGCCGAAAATAAATCATTCGAGATCCGAGTCATTAAAACCACTGAGTGAGCATATGTCTGGATTTGTATTGAATATGATGGGGTTTTACGAGGCTATTATTCTGCAATTTGGTACAATAGTGGTACAATAGAAAAACAGAAGGCCCCCAGTCGGTATCGGGAGCCTTCAATTATGCTTGTGTTTCTGTGTGGTTAAGTGGTGCCCAGGGACGGAATCGAACCGCCGACACGAGGATTTTCAATCCTCTGCTCTACCGACTGAGCTACCTGGGCAAAAGGATTTATTATATACAGTGACTGCGGTTGTTATGTCAATAGTAAAATGAACTTTTCCTCGAAATGATAGAATTATTTATCCGTGCTCTTCTGAATTCGGACCGGAATGTAGTTGCAGAATGGCTCCTCTTCCATGTAATCGCCATGGATGGCGTCTGCTCGGGCACGGCATCCGCCGCAGACCGAGAGGTATTCGCACTGACCGCACTTTCCCTTGTAGGATTTGAAATCGCGTAGGTTCTGGAAAATTTCCGAGTGCTCCCATATCTCGCGGAAGGGGGTCTGTTTGACATTGCCGGCGCTACGATGAAAGTATGAACAGGGCTTGACGTTGCCAAAACAGTCAATCAGGCAGATGGACTGGGCGGCGATGCAGCCCTTGCCGCCCCCGGTGGAGAAGGTCAGTGAGCGGCGTTCAAATTTGACTCCGTCTGCCTTGGCTTTTTGCGGCACGATACGATAATAATGGGGAGCACAGGTGGGACGCATCAGGATATCATCTTCCTGTCTCTCCTGCTGGTAGTGCCAGTCAAGAATCTCCTCGTAGTCCTCTTTGCTGATAAGTTCGTTCATGATCTCTTCGCCGCGGCCGGTGGGAACGATCATAAACATGTACCAGGCCGTGGCGCCCAGTGCTTTTGCGACTTTGAAGGTATTGGCAATGTCGTGCTGATTGCGTTTGGTGAAGGAGGAATTGATCAAGAATTTCTGACCGTAGTCACGGAAGAGCGCCGCCGCGCGGATGACGCCATCAAAGGATCCGGGGCACTGGCGGAAGTTGTCATGGACCTCAGTTGTGCTGCCGTCCAGGGAAAGTGAAACCATCTTGATGTCGACCCGTTTCATCTCACGGCAGATTTTCTCGGTTACCAGGGCGCCGTTGGTTGCCATACACATACGCAACCCAAGTGAAGCACCGTATTCGGCCAATTCAAAAATGTCGTCTCTCAGAAGTGGCTCACCCCCGGAGAGAACAACAACCGGTTTTGAAAAGTCAGCGATTTCCTTAAGAAGTTTCTTGCCCTCTTCAGTGGTGAAATCGCCTTCCGAGGAACCCATTTCCGAAGAGCAACGGCAGTGAACACAGCTCAGATTGCATTTCTGTGTGGTTTCCCAGGCGATCCACTTGGGGATATACTCAGGTTGCATACAATTCCTTTTACGTTAATCGGGTGTGCATTATTTTCTGTCTTTCTTGAGAAATCCTATCCGAATGGCCATATAAACTCAAGAATATTCCCTGTGCCGGCGTGTAGGGTACGTTGCTGTGTCGAACACTGAACATCAACCGATTTGGTTTTCCGTAATAAGCTTGAATCAATGCGGAAATTCTGTTATAAATTCATCGAAAAATTTCTAATATATTCAGGTTACCAGCCGTCCGCCCAAGGAGAGTGGCATGTCCGCTTCGAACATGGTTATGTATGAAGAAGAGTTTCATGAGATTAACCGGGTGATTGAGCGACTCCTCAAGGAGTCCAACGCCAAAGTCATTTTTCTGGTGGATAAGGATGGACAGCTTATTTCGGGGGTTGGAGAAGTTGAGCGCTTTGATACCACATCGCTGGCATCGCTCACCGCCGGGAATATTGCGGCTACGGGCGGCCTGGCCAAGCTGATTGGCGAAAAAGAGTTCTCGATCCTGTTTCATGAAGGTGAGAAGGATAATCTACATATTTCCATCGTCGGGGGCAGAGTCATTCTTGTGGTGCTTTTCGACAACCGCTCTTCCCTGGGGCTTGTCCGCTTGCGGGTCAAGAAATCTTCGGATGAACTCTCCAGCATCTTTGGGAAGCTACTCAAAAAGTCCGAGGACTTGGAGAAACGCGGTGTGTCGGATTTCCCTTTTGCGGAAATTACCGACGATGATATTGATAACCTGTTCAGCTAATGGCTATGAGGTAACCAACGATGTCTTTCATCAACTATGCCTCCCGTGAAATAAACTGCAAGATAGTATATTACGGACCTGGTTTGTGCGGTAAGACCACCAACCTGCAGTTTGTGTATCAGAAGACCGCGCCCGATGCCAGGGGCAAGATGATCAGTCTTGCCACCGAGACGGAGCGGACCCTGTTTTTTGACTTTCTGCCGTTGGCACTGGGGGAAATTCGGGGCTTCAAGACGCGTTTCCACCTCTATACGGTTCCCGGGCAGGTTTTTTATGACGCATCACGCAAGCTCATTCTGAAGGGGGTTGATGGCGTAGTGTTTGTGGCTGACTCCCAGGAAGAACGTGAGGACGCCAATATCGAATCCCTTGATAATCTGCGTTTCAATCTCAAGGAGCAGGGCTATGATCTGGATAAACTCCCCTATGTGGTCCAGTACAACAAGCGCGACCTGTCCGGCGTCATGTCGGTTGAGGATCTGCGCCGTGAACTGAACCCCACCAATGTGCCTGATTTTGAGGCTTGTGCCACTTCCGGGGAGGGGGTTTTTGAAACACTGAAAGCGGTTGCCAAGTTGATTCTGATAGACCTGAAGCGAGGCAAATAGCATGTGTCGTTTCGTGTATGTGGGGGCTATTGATAAAGCGGAAAAAATGAAGGAGTTGCTCCATGGTCGATCTGATTGATGTCCCCCGGGGCATGAAAGTTATAAGGTCCGTTGTGGTCAAACGTCTGCAAAGCGGTATTTTTGCGGAGGTTTTTCTGGTGCTGAATAATGGACAGTACGAGGCGGCACTTTTTCTGAATGACAAATACAAGCCCGGCCCTCCCATACCCAATCCCTTGGATACACCTTCGGAGCTGCACTCACATTGGATGGGAGTGCGCCCAAGTATTGGTTTCACCCCCGAGGAGGCCGAGCGAATTCTCAGTGAGGTTGCGTACGAAAATTCAGTGCATAAAAAAAAGATGCAGGACCGCTGGCAGAAGGGAGACGCTTAGACTTTTTCCGAATGTCCAGCCAGGTGTACGCTTTATTTGGCTTGATTTTTAGTGAAGCGCGTGGTACTAACAACGCTCCGTTTTTGCGGGAAAGTAACTGCGGAGAGATGGCCGAGTAGGTCGAAGGCGCTCGCCTGCTAAGCGAGTATACTGGGAAACCGGTATCGAGGGTTCGAATCCCTCTCTCTCCGCCACTTTTAGAATACGTATAAAAATGACGCGTCCCTGGACAGCGTCATTTTTTTTGGTTGTTCGTCCCGCAGGATCAAGCCAGGGCTCATACCACCTCCTGTCCTGCCCCGCGTTGGAACTACATTACAATTTCCATTATTGCCTGCCGGGCCAGTTGGTCGCAGCGTTCATTTTCGGCATGGCCGTTATGGCCGCGGATCCATTGCCAGGTGATAGTGTGCTGGCTGCTGAGTTTCAACAACTCTTCCCAAAGATCCCGATTAAGCACCGGCTCCTTTTTACTGTTTTGCCATCCCTTGCGCTGCCAACCTTTGATCCACTCGGTCATGCCCTTGACCAGGTATTGCGAATCAGTAGTGACGGTGATCCTGCAGGGGCGGGTGATGAGGCGCAATGCTTCTATAACCGCCGTCAGTTCCATGCGGTTGTTGGTCGTATGGGGCTGGCCACCTCGGATCTCTTTTTCATGGCCATTGTAGCGCAGTATGGCGCCGAAGCCGCCCGGTCCGGGGTTGCCGCTGCAGGCGCCGTCACCAAAGATTTCAAGCGGGGACGCATCGTCTGCCGGAGTGGAACTTTTTTTGCTTGATTCACGCTTCACCAACATAGGCTCCTTCGTTTTTCAGTAGCTCGGCAATGGCATTCATGACCCGTTCCACAATCAATTGATGGGTCTCTTTGCGGTTTTCAAGCGCATACAGGTCACTGAAATCGAGCGGCTTGCCAAAAACAACGGATGCGGGTTGTCCGAATCCCGGAAATTTCCACCTGTTGAGTCCAATCAGTGCCGTTGGAATAACCACCGGCCGGGTCTCGTGAATAATCTTACCCACACCGCGGTTACCCTTGCCCAGTCGGCCATCCCTGTGACGGGTTCCCTCGGGAAAGAGCATGACCTTCTGATCCTTGAGCAGGTTTTCGATAACCCGATTGGCTTTTATATCACGTCCGCGCTTCACCGGAAAAGCGCCCCATGAAGAATAGATCAGTCGCTGGAACGGTTTTGTGAATAACTCCTCCTTGGCCGGAGCCCAGAGCATGTGGAAGGGGTGTTGGCGGATAACCGCCCAGGGGAGAAAGATTGTTTCATAGGCAGAGATATGATTGGCTGCCAGCAGCACCCCACCCGAGGCTGGTATGTTGTCAGCTCCCTTGGCAACGAAGCGGTTGAGAACCGAAGCGTAAAAGCCGACCACATAGGAAGAAAAGGTGACCCAACCACGTTGTAGAAGTGAAATGTTCACGTACTGACCATCCTCAGGGCGCTTGCCCGGGCATTGCTTGCAGTCCTGTATAGCATTTCGGGTGGTATTTTTGCAACTGAGAAGGGATTCGGGTTGTGCCGAATTGTGATTTCAAAAGTTGCTAAAAACTGCTATTATAACTTCCTTTTACACTTAGTGCACCTTCGTTCGGGATTCTTGACTGGACAGGTATCGAGGTCTTGATGCAAGAAGAACATTATCTGATTGGACGTCAGCCGATCCTCGACAGGAATGAAGAGGTAGTTGCCTACGAACTCCTTTTTCGTTCGGCTGCTTCCCCTGGTAATGCGTCTGTCTGTGACGCTTCCCAGGCAACAGCCAGTGTGATTGTCAATGCCCTGTCCGGTTTTGGCCTTGAGCAGATACTGGGAGGGCACAAGGGATTTATCAACATGGAATTGGACATGCTGATGAGCGACTCCATCAGTATCCTGCCAAAGGACCATGTTGTGCTGGAACTTCTGGAAACTCTGAAGGTTACGCCTGAACTGGTTGACCGCTGCCGACTGCTGAAGGAGGAAGGATTCACCCTTGCCCTGGATGATCACGAGTTTGATCCTATTTATAATGATCTGTACGACATTGTGGAGATCATCAAGGTTGATCTGATGGCGTCGCCGGTTGAACGTCTTTCATCCATGATCGATCGCTTCAGTCCCTATCCGCTCAAGCTTCTGGCGGAGAAGGTCGAAACACGTGACCAGTATCTGAGCTGTCGGGACATGGGGTTTGAACTCTTTCAGGGGTACTACTTTGCCAAGCCATCCCTGATGGAGAAAAAGCGGTTTGACGACGCGGGTGCACATCTGCTGAAGCTGATGCGTCTGATGATGGATGATGCCGAAACCGATGATATAGAGCACGCCTTTCGCCAGAGCCCCGGTTTGACCTATAAACTGTTGCTGCTGGTTAATTCTGTTTCACTTGGCGTACGGGTCAAGGTGCAGAATGTGCGCCACGCCATAGCAACCCTGGGGAGGCAGCAGATCAAGCGCTGGGTGCAGCTCTGCCTGTTTGCCTCCACTGAAGCCGTTGGTCTGGAAAATCCCCTGGTTGAGATGGCTGCGGTGCGCGCCGCTTTCATGGAACAGCTGGCACTACGCTTACCACGCTTGCAAGGCAACCATGAAGCAGCGGACCAGGCCTTCATGACCGGGATTCTCTCGCTGCTTGAAACCATTTATACCATATCAATCGACGAAGTTATTTCCAGTCTGCACCTTTCCGATGAAGTCAGGGACGCCCTGGTCGACCGAAGCGGCATCTTCGGCGAACTGCTGCACCTGGCCGAGCTTGTGGAACGCATGGAGTTCAGGGAAGCGGCCCTGCAGTTTGAAAAAATGGGGTTGTCCCAGGAAGAAATTCTGACCGCCCAGATGAAGGCTTACAGCTGGCGGTCCGGGATGCTGTGACCATGACCGGTTTTGCCGTAAGCGAGGAGAAAAATCGCTGGCTGCAACAGAAAATGGCCCGGCTGAACGTACGGGAAGAGGATCTGGAAGAGCGTTTTATCCGTGCGTCGGGCAATGGTGGCCAGCATGTCAACAAGACCTCCAGCGCCGTGCAGTTACGCCATATCCCCAGCGGTATCTGCGTCAGTGCTTCCCAGGAGCGCAGCCAGTCACGGAACCGTTTTCTCGCCAGACGTGAGTTGCTGGAACGCATCGAGGCCCGAAGTGGTGTGGTGACGCCGGAAATGCGGCGAATCACCCGTCTGCGCAAACAGAAAGATCGCCGTCGCAGGCGAAAGGAAAAAAAGGAAGCATGATCAGCCGCGAAACCCTGAAGCGCCTCGAATTCGATAAGATCCTGACAGAAATCGGCAAAAATGTGCACAGCGATGTTACTCGTTGTCGACTGCTTGAAACCGAACCCCAGGTTGATGCAGAGTCACTCCTCTCCATATCCGGGCGGGTAGGGGAGATTCGCATGCTTGCCAGCCAGGGTATAGGGCTGCGTCTGCAGGTTTTTGAAGATGTGCTGCCTCTGCTGGAGCAACTTCGTCCGGTGGGCGCCATCCTGGCGCCCCAGGAACTGCTGCTGTTTATCCCGGTGCTGGAAAGTTTTAACGAAATCTCGCGCCAGCTTGCTCCACGCAACGATGTCCCCCTGCTGAAATCGTTGGAACACCCTCTGAAGCAGTTCACCGATATTCTCGAACCCCTGTCCGCCTCCATAGATCAGGATGGCGGCATTATGGACAGCGCCTCGTCGGCATTGCGCGAAATCCGCCGAGCCAAGCGGGCGCTGGCTGCCCGGATCCGCAAGAAAATCGAAGAGATCGTGCGTGACAACCAGATCGAGATCTTTCTGCAGGATGACTTTATCACCCAACGCTCGGGCCGCTGGGTGATTCCGGTGCGCATGGACTCCAAGGGCATGGTCAAGGGGGTGGTGCATGACGTGTCCTCTTCGGGCGAGACCGCCTTCATGGAACCGTTGGAAATCATCCCCTTTGTCAACGAACTCGAGAATCTGAGCGGGGAGGAGAAGGCCGAGGAAATTCGCATTCTGCGTCAGCTTTCAGCCTGGATTCGTCAGGATGCGGAGGAGATCGGGGACTGTTTTGAAACCCTGCTGATCCTGGATGAACTCAACAGCATCGCCTGTTTTGCCGATTGTCATGGTCTGGAGACCGCCCTGCTGAACGGGAGAGGTGAGTTGCGGTTGGCCAGTGCGCGTCATCCGCTGCTGCTGATGCTCCAGCGTCAGGGAACGCTCTCCAGGGTGGAACCGTTGGATCTGCAGCTGGGTGAGGATCGTCGGGTGATGGTGATAACCGGACCAAATGCCGGTGGCAAGACCATAGCCCTGAAGACCGCCGGGGTGCTGGTTCTGATGGCCCTGTGCGGCATTCCGGTCCCGGCCGATGGCGCCCGCTCCACCTTTCCGCTGCTGGATACCCTGCTGGTGGATATCGGTGATGAACAGTCCATCGAGCAGAGCCTCTCCACCTTCTCCGCCCATGTGGCCCGCATCGCCACCATCCTGAGCCAGGCCGGACCGCGCACACTGGTCCTGCTGGATGAACTGGGAGCCGGAACAGAGCCGCAGCAGGGGGCGGCCATCGCCTGTGGCGTGCTGAGGGATCTGCATGAAAGGGGTGCGGCTGTGATCGCCACGACCCACCTGTCGGAGATCATCGGCTATGTCCACCGAACCGACGGTATGATCAACGCCGGCATGGAATACGACGCAGCAACCTATACACCGCTGTATCGTTTGATCAGCGGCGAGCCGGGCCATTCCCATGCCATCGAGATTGCCCGTCGCTACGGCATGCCCGAGCGGGTGATCAGCTTTGCCCGGGAGATGCTGGGAACCGCCAGTGAAGAATTTACCTCCCTGCTGGCTGAGCTGCATCGCAAGCGGGACGATCTGGTTGGCGCCCGACGCGAGCTGGAACGGCAACAGGAGCAGCTGCGGACCGCCCAACAGGAGCTGGATGTCCGCGCAGCCGGCATCGAACAGGCCCGGCGTGACGCTCGCGAAAAGGTCTGGGTCGAGGCACGTGAGGTGATTTCGACGGCCCGCCGTCGCATGAACGTACTTCTGGACGAGTACAAGCGCGAACGCCGCAGCGAAAGCATCGAAAAACTGAAGCGCGTCGAAGCTGAGGTCAGTGTCCAGCTCAGGCCGGATTTCGTGACCGGTGATGACCATTCACCTCTGCAGGATGTGGCTGCCGGAGACACCGTTCATCTTCGCTCTTTGGGGCATAACGCTCTTGTGCTCCAGGTTCTTCCGAAGCAGGGGCGCGCACGTGTCAGGGCCGGCAGCATGGAGCTGGAAGTGGTGCTGAATGACCTGGTAGCCCCACTGAAAAAGAACTCCGATAAAACCGCTCGCTCGATCAGGCATGACTGGAAGGTTGAGGCTGCCGGAAGTGAGGAGCATGAGCTGAAGCTGATCGGTTTGCGAGTAGCGGAAGCGCTTGACCAACTGGAAACGTTTCTCAGTCACGCCTCGTTAAGTGGTTTTACAGAGGTTCGCATCATCCATGGCCTCGGCTCGGGTGCATTGCGCCAGGCGGTGCGGGAGCATCTGGCCCATCATCAGCTGGTGGATGCCTATCGGCCCGGAACTGCCCATGAGGGGCGGGACGGAGCCACGGTGGTAAGCATCAGGAATTAGGGACAGGGACGTGAATTGACTTTTACGGGTACCCCATTTCTCGTCACGGAAGGTATGCACCATGAACAACTTTATCATCGAGGTCAGTGAGCTGGAGATCAAGCGTGAACGCGAGAAATCCCGTGAGCTGCGCCGGAGCCGCTGGTGGCAGAACCGTTTGGCTCAGGGGCATTGCCATTGGTGTAGTGGTGCGTTTCCCGTTACTGAATTAACCATGGACCATGTCATTCCCCTGTCCCGCGGTGGCAAGGCGTCGCGAAACAATGTGGTGCCGGCCTGCAAAGAGTGCAACAGCAACAAGAAATATCTGTTGCCCATTGAATGGGAGCAGTATCTGAACCGTCTCGAAAAAACGGAGTAGCATCCAGTGAATCAGCTGAAAAGTCGTTACAAAGTTGTGATCTATGATTGCGACGGGGTCATGTTCGACTCCCTTGAATCAAACTATGTCTTTTACAACCGGGTCATGTCCCATCTGGGGCGCCCTGATCTTGACCGGGCGGACATACAGGCCCGTACGGTGCTGCATACCTACTCATTTAACGATGTGATGGACTATTTTTTTGTTAATGATGACAGGCGTGACGCTGCCATGGCCTTTGCAAAGACTATCCGCTACCGCGAACTGGCGCCCTACATGCGTATGGAGGAGGGGCTGGTCGAAACCCTGGACCGAATCAAGGGGCATGTTTCCCTGGCGGTCTGTACCAATCGGGCCTCGTCCATGGAGATGATCATAGAAGACTTCGGCCTGAGCGGGTATTTTTCATGTGTCATGACCGCTTCCCAGGTCAGGTATCCCAAACCGCATCCCGAACCGTTGCTCAAGGTACTTGACCATTTCGGGGTCACGCCTGCCGAAGCACTCTTTGTGGGAGATGCCGAGGTGGACAGGCAGGCTGCGGCCGGCGCAGGGGTCCCTTTTGTGGCCTACAAGAGTGATCTTCCGGCCCTGGCGCGAATCGTGCATCACGGTGAGATCTTCAATTATCTGTTTTAGTGTTGTGAGCAATAGAGAGAACGGGTGGTATGCATCAGAACGTTTAAAAAGCAGTCATTATTCCAAGAGGTCCTGACGTATTCTATTCATGAAAAAACCCCTTTTTATCCTTTGTGCTCTGCTCCTGGTCGTAACCGCTTTTGTCTCAACAGGCCATTGCCGGACAGTGGTTTTTTTTGTCGGCGGATGGGGCATGACCCCCAGCCAGATGGAAACGTTCTCCCAGTCGGTTCCCGAGTCCAGAAAAGTTACATTTCTCCTGCCGACGGAGATCAAGCATCTCACCAGGCCTTGGTACTGCGCCAATCTGATGTATGAACAGATCCGCAAGAACAACCTGATGGAGGACGATCTCTATGTTGTCGCTTTTTCCCTGGGCGGGATCGTGACCCAATGGCTTTTGACTGACCATCCCGAGCTTCGAATAAAAAAGCTGATCCTGGTGGGAGCACCCATGGGAGGATACAAGTTTGTCCCACCCAACCCGTTCTTTTCCAACGATTTCCCCAAAGAACTTCCGATTTACGTCATAGCGGGTAACAAAGGTCATAAATCGCTATTCTTGCGCGAGGAGAACGACGGGGTGGTTGATCTGCGCAGCGCTCTGGACATCCGCGATCAAAATCTCAAGGACGCAGCCGTGTTCCCTGTCGAACACAGCGAGCTGGAAGTGATTCCCGAGGTTCAGACTCAGATAGCCCAATGGCTCGACCTGCATCAGGAACCACCGCAGAATATCCTGGCGGGAAACAATCCGCTTTCGCTTCAATCGCAAAAACTCGGGCAATTATCTGACGCACCTGTCAACCGCCAAAACTGATACACGACCTGGAATGACCGGGTGCGCCCCGCGTGCCACCCGGAAACTGCTTGGCAATACCCGCTTCCGCACTTCTTTTCCCGGAAATGAAAACGCCTGCTTGGCCCGCCATATGAAACAACCAACAAGCTCCCTCAAGGTCGCACCCCGCTTCATAACCTATACTCACCCCCCTTGATCAAGTGACGTAAAACGTCACAAAACCGAAATTATATGTCAAAGGGTGGTCGAACATTGTGTGTCCATGCCATGTTCCCTCCTTGAAAACCCGAGTTTTAAAGATTAGAAACAGTTTTTTTAGTGTGCCGCTGTGATAGGTTGGCAGGCGGACCGCAGACGGGTATCTCGAAACATGAACGGCCGTTACCGGGAACCGGGGAACAGGGAGCGCATGTCCTGTCTGATCGGGTGAGGATTGAAGCTGGAAACTGAATATTCCGGTGATCTGGGACCGTAGCGAGCCCCCGTACTACCTGGATTGAAGCAGGTGTAAAGACGCATTTATTGCGTTTCTACGGGTGACATGAACTGTTTTTCGCAGTGTCTGCACATGCCACAAAAAAAGACGGGACCCTTTGGCCCCGTCTTTTTTTTACCCCATTCCCGCAAAACTCTCTTACCGCACAAGTTTGGAAAGTTTTTTGAACGATTCCGTGCCGGCTACCTTCAGAAGCTGAAACACGACCGATTCGGTGCAGGTCGGTATGGCCCCGGTCAGGTTCATGGCTTCGATGGCGGTCTGCCAGTTGCGCTTGTCCCGGCTCATGACCGCATCCTTCACCAGATGCACGGTGAAGCCGGCGTCGCGCAGTTCGATCACCGTCTGGAGCACACAGACATGGGTCTCCATGCCGGTGATGATGATCTGGGTCCGGCCGCTGGCCTTGAGCTGCTCCACGAATTCGGGGCTGCCGCAGGAGCTGAAGGTCATCTTTTCGAAACAGGGAGCATTGTCAGCCCTGTCCAACAGTTCCGGCAGGGTTTTTCCCAGCCCCTTGACATACTGCTCGGTAATCAGCACCGGCAGCTTCAACTCCACTGCGCTCTCCAGCAGTATACCGATATTCTTGGTCAGCTTGCGCAAGACCTTCTCATCCATGGCCTGGCAGAGTTTTTCCTGTACATCGATTACCACCAGCGCCGCCTTCTCACTGTCCAGAAAAAATGTATCCTTTACCGACATCTCCGATTCTCCTTTCAAGGGCACAGCATAATATGTGTGAACGCATTGTTGCCCACCTTCAACGATAATGCAAGAATCTTGAAAATGTATCCGGTATCTGTTGCAGCGCATGAAGAATATGCTGCGCTCCTTGTGTAATATTCTCCACTCATCCTTTCATTGTCTTATCTGCTGTCGGAATAACTTGTAAAATCAATGCACTATGAATTTGGCACGATGGGTGTATAGTTTGTTCATATGCTCTTCAATCCGAGGTCAGTCATGAACATCTGTTGTGCAATAATTATCTTCAGTGTCGTTATGGTTTTTTCAGCCGGATCGCTCCACGCCGGAGAGCGTAAACTGGAAGACCTTCAAATCCTGGTTGATGCTGCCCTGGCGCATAACCCCGAAGTCAGCGCGTCTAATGCACACCAGCAGATGCTTGAGAGCAGGGCCAGGCAGGCCGGAAGCCTGGAGGATCCGATGCTGATGCTGAAAATCCAGAATGGGGTTGTTAGCGACCCGCTCAATTTCAGGCGCGACAGCATGACCCAGAAGGTGGTCGGTATCAGCCAGCAGCTTCCCTGGTACGGCAAGCGCGATCTGCGCGGCAGTGTGGCGCGGCTCGATGCCGATGCCACTCACCAGATGCGCCTGGAACGGATCCTTGAGATTGTCAGGTCGGTCAAGGAGACCGCCTATCAGCTCTATTTCACCGACAAGTCCCTGGAGATCGTGGCCAAAAACACGCGCATCATGGATGATTTCATCACCCTGGCCGAAACCCGCTATATGGTTGGTCAGGGTGCTCAGCAGGATATCTTCAAGGCCCAGATTGAAAAATCAAAACTGCTCGACATGCGCATAACCCTGGAACAGCAGCGGCGGAGCCTGGAGATCCGGTTGAACAGTCTGCTCTACCGCCCCCTGGAAACACCCGTGGGGACGATTCCCGATCCCCGGATCACTCCGCTTGCCTTTGGAGATGCTGCATTGATGGAACAGGCCGAAAAGAATCGTCCTCTGCTAAAAAGCATGCAGGCTCAGATCGGCAAGAGCAAGGTGGCCCAAAGCCTGGCTCGCAAGGAATTCTTCCCCGATTTCACCGTCTCCTTCGAATACATGCAGCGTGAGCCGGCCATGGGGAGCGACGGCTCCGATATGTACAGCCTGGGGCTTACCTTTAATCTGCCGCTGCAGCGTGAACGGCGCCACGCCATGCTGGCCGAGGCGATCTCAGAGCAGACCATGGCTGGTGCGGAACTGAACGATGCCAGAAACGGCATCCGGGGCGTTATTGCCGATCTGCTTTCCCAGATGGAACGGCGGCGGAAACTGGTGGAACTGTACAAGAGCGGTATCATTCCCCAGGCCGAGCAGGCCCTGGAGTCGGCGGTGATCGCCTATCGGGTGGGCAAGGTCGATTTCCTGGCCCTGCTGGACAGCCGGCTGACGCTCTTCAATTACGAACGCGAATACTACGACTCACTGGCCGATTACCAGATCCGCCTGGCCCAACTGGAGGCCACAGTGGGTGGGGATTTGATTGAGAGTCACAAACAATAGAATGCGGGAAAGGCGGATTTGACGGATAATGGCGGATTTACTTTGTATTTGTTGTTAGATTGATCAGATTTTATCCACGTAATCCGCTTTTTCCGTGTTCAATGTTTTTTCGAATATGTATGAGGAGTTTTTACATGGCACTGAAAAAGAAAATCGCAATCCCTCTGCTGATAATCATCCTGGTCGCTGTTGCTGGCGGCGGCTGGTATGCATGGCAGCATAAAGGTCACGATCATGCCGGCGAGAGCAAGGCGGCCCAGGGGAAACAGCTCTATACCTGCTCCATGCATCCCTTTATCATCAAGGACAAACCGGGTACCTGCCCGATCTGCGGTATGGAGCTGATCAAGAAGATCGATACCGGTGTGGCCGGGGGAACGGCGGTCCAGACACCGGAACAGAAGCAGCAGGCCGACATGCTTGGTCATGTCTCCCTGTCCACGACCCAACGGGTCATGGCTAATGTCGCCACGGTGGAGGCGAAGCAGGGAACGCTGAACAAGGAAATCAACGCTGTCGGCATCGTGCAGTACGACCAGTCTCGTCAGGCCAAGGTCACTGCCTGGATCGCCGGGCGCATCGATCAACTCAATGTCAACACCGTCGGTGCATTGGTCAGCACGACCCGGCCGGTGGCCGAGATTTACTCGCCCGAGCTGCTGGCGACCCAGCAGGAATATCTGCTGGCACTGAGGAGCCGCGAACAGTTGAAGAACTCGTCCATTCCCTCCATATCCCAGAATGGCGAAGGGCTGGTGGCTTCGGCCAGGCAGCGTCTGATGCTCTTCGGGGTCAAGGAGAGCCAGATTGCCGCACTGGAAAAGGCGGGCAAGCCGAATATTCGCCTGCCGATCTATACCCCGCTCTCCGGTGTCGTCATCGAAAAAATGGTCCAGCAGGGGCAGTACGTCAACGCGGGAGAGGTGCTCTTCAACATCGCCGACCTCTCACGGGTGTGGGTTGAAATCGATGTTTTTGAAAATGAAGTCCCCTATGTGCGGGTTGGACAACAGGTGGAAATCCGCTCGGCAATCGAACATGGCGCGGTATTCAATGGCAGGATCAGCTTCGTCTATCCGTTTCACGACCCCAAGACCCATACGGTCAAGGCCCGTGTGGAAATGCCCAATCCCGGCCACATGTTGAAACCGGACATGTTCGTCAACGCAGTCATCAGGGTTCCGCTGGTCAAGGGCATCATCGTTCCGGTGACCGCGGTTATCGATACCGGCAAGCGCCAGGTGGTCTGGGTTGAAACCTCGGCAGGCATGTTCGAGCCCCGCGACGTGCAGGCGGGTGAGCGGATCGAAGACAAGGTCCAGATCCTGTCCGGTATCAAGCCGGGCGACAGGGTTGCGGTTTCAGGAGGCTACCTGATCGACTCGGAATCGCAGCTGAATTCAGGGACCCGTGATCAGGGATCTGGGACGGGGAAAGGCGGACACGAGGGGCATTCCGCTCCGACCAAAGCACCACCGGCCAAGAGGGATTCGTTGAAGATGGATGATATGAAGATGTGAAGCGGGGACCGGAGACGCGGGACTGGGGACGAGCAAAGGCTTTTACTGGTCCCTGATCCCCAGTCCCAGAGGTAAACCATGATCGAAAAAATCATCGAATATTCCGCCCGTAACCGGGTCATCATCCTGATGCTCTTCGGGCTGATCATTTCGGCCGGTATCTGGTCGGTTTACAAGACACCGGTGGATGCCATTCCGGACCTGTCGGACAACCAGGTGATCGTCTTTACCGATTACCCCGGCC
>JACAAY010000098.1 GCA_013377095.1 Desulfuromonadales bacterium | reverse complement strand
AGGCATTTTCCATTTCAATATCCCGGTCTTTCATGAAACTTTTGACACTATCTAGCATTTGTGTTTCTATATTTGTTAAAGCATCACGCATGCCAAGTTGTTATCTAAAATAAATATCAATATGTATAGGTGGTTACATGATATGAAGCGCAGACATTGAATGAACGTTCACTCAATTGATCTTGGCTATACCTCATTTCAGTTATGCAAAAAAGTATTGATTTGAGCCTATTTGACTTGCTGTATCGTGGTGATAAGATTTGATTCATAAATAAAATCACAAAGGAGTCCGACATGACACGGAAATCATTGCTTTACAGTATGCGTATTGGTGTGATCACAGCTGTTTTTAGTGCGGGTTATCTGTGTGGTACGGTTACACAACATAATGCGAATGCTGGGTTAGATGAGTTTGGGGGTGACTTAATGAAAAAAGCTGCTGATAGTGGTGGGGCTCTAGGATCTGCGGCTCAGCTTGGTACAACAATCACAGATATGGAGAAACATATCAGCGGGTTGCAAAAGAACCTCGAAACGATTAAGAAGGTTAAAAGCATGATAGGTGGTTGATGAATATTTATCTCAAAGCGTATATAGAGCTATTTTAGTGATAGTATGCGACTATACATCCATTTGCTCTCAATAGAACAGGACGTTCATTCCTGAATGGCCATTCTATTGAAAGTGTATTCAAAATAAGTATTTGGACGGTTTACTCTCTAAATATTCTGCACATTACATCGTAAACAAGAAGAGCCGCACCTTTTCAGATGCGGCTCTTAGCATAAGTAACTTGAATGATTACTTAGCTGGTGGTGCTGGAGGAGGTGTCGTTGCTGCTGGTGCTACAGGAGCTTTCTCCTCGTGATTCTTCATTTGGGCTTTGTGATGTTTTTTGTGGTGTTTACGATGATGCTTTTTGTGATGCTTTTTCATCTCAGGCTTTGCAGGTGTCACTTGATCACGTATTTCTGGCTGTGCCTGTGCAGGCGCAGGAGTAGGTTCAGTGGCAAAAGCAATACCAGTGAATGCAACAGCGGCAAGTGTGGCAACGATGGCTGACATAATTCTTTTCATTTTCTGGCCTCCGAGTTATTTAGTACGTCTTGATTATGGTAATAGCATCAAGCGTGCCAAGCTTGATGTTGATCGTATCTAGCTGTAATATAATGACTTGCCACTGTCTATGAGTTGAAGCCGACTTATTTCGCACCTCAACATTGCAGCCATCTACCCCTTATAAGGTATGGCGCGACCACCAATTGAAATCATGAGTGAGTTCTGCTGTGAATGTAAACTGTCATAAGGGTGTTTGTGGGTAGAACAATACAGCCAAGTATATATTCGGAATAGGGGCGATCAACATAAAAAAGCCCACCAATTTGTTAGGTGGGCTTCTGTGTATTGTATGTGTTCCCTTTTCGGGTTGTGTCCGATCGATTGTATCAACCGGAGCAATGATGCATTCTATAAATGTTTGCAGCCGGGGGGAGTGTTCGCCATATGATATATACCTCCTTGTTGTTGGTGTGACTTTCTCATTCCTGATTTGAATATAGCATCCTGATATTAAAAAAACAGTCTGTTTAAATTATTTTTGTTCGATTATACTGTGAAGCTGTGAGTCAGCAGTGGAAGCCACCCTTGACATTATCGTCTCTCACGTAAAGTCAAAGCCCTCCTACCAAGAAAAGTCTGCCCAACAGCTTCAACCTCCTAGCCGATCCAAACATTAAAGCTCTTCAAATTGGTGAAGGACCATGCTATGGGTAAAGAGATCATTGGTTTCCACGTCAGGGAAACCACATAAGACTGTGCTGTCATCATAAGTTTAGTAATGTTCACTAGGTCCCCCAACTTCGACACCCAAATCCAGCTAACACTTTAGGGTTTCAGTAGATTCTCTTTTTTTACCTTGGTTTTGTAGTACGTACATCATTGTTAAATAGCTTGATATATATAATTTAATGTTATATTGGGTAGTTATGTTTATCCGAATAGCCAAACAAAAGCGGGGCGACAAGATCTACCGCCACCTCCAAGTTGCCGAATCATTCAGGGATCCCACCAAGGGCAACTCTCCGCGAACCCGAATAATTGCCCACCTCGGGACTGTCGAAGGATTGGGAGCTGATCAGATCGAACGACTCATCGACGGGCTCCGCAAGGCCATCGATAAGTCTGCTGACAAATGTGGTTTCGACGAGTTGACCTTTGCCCATGATTTTGGTCACGTCTATGCCGCTTCCCGTGTCTGGGATTCTCTCGGTCTCTCTGAAGCTTTGCGTTGTGCCGGTCTCGACGGTGAAACGACATTCTGCGCAGTGGAGTTGGTAAAGCTCCTTGTGGTCAACAGGATCTGTGATCCCTGCTCCAAGCTTGCGCTTTTGGAATGGCTCGACTCGGTCCGTTTCCCCGGCTTCGAAGAGAAACGGCCCGCCTACCAACATCTGCTGCGGGCCATGGATCGGCTGATTGGAGCCAAGGAAAAGGCGGAGCCATTGGTAGCCAAGCTGTTTCGTCCAAAGAACAAACCCAAAGGGGATCTGGTTTTCTACGACATTACCTCGATCTGGTTTGACGGCGACCGCTCCCTGGTAGAGGACGATATCCGCCGTTTCGGTTACAGTCGTGATGGGCGTTTTGACAGACGCCAGATAACCATCGGGGTTGTGATGAGTAGCGACGGGATTCCCCTTTGTCACCACGTGTTTCCGGGTAATACTGTTGACAAGACTACCGTGGCCGAGGTCGTAGCTGATTTAAAAAGTCGCTTCAATCTCCGCAGCGTAATCTTTGTGGGTGATCGGGGTATGTTGTCAGACGACAATGTTGACGCCCTTCTTGCGGAAGAATTCGGCAATATCGTGGCACATCCCCTGCGTCGCGGACAGATGGCGCGGGAAGGCATCAAGCGCATGGCGGACCGGTTTGATCGTAACAGTCAGGAAGAGCAGTATACCCAGGATGTGTCCAGCGGTATTCGGTGCGTTCTGGCATATTCTCCAGAAATTGCCATCGAAGTGCGGGAAGGGAGAAAGCAGCGACTCGCTACCGCAGATGCGCTGATAAAGGAAAGACAGACGCGACTGAAGAATCCCGCCCCACGGGGAAGAAAACCGACGGCACAGGGAACCTATGACCGCATACGCGACTATCTCAGGGACAAGGGGCTTTTGTCTTTATACCAGATGAAAATCAACGGAGATAAGGTAGCGGTCAAGCCGGACAAGAAGGCAAGGGCCTGGGAAGAAGCGATTGACGGCATGCTTCTTCTGGAGACGACGGATCAGACAAGTTCGGCCGAAGAGGTCGTAAAGCGTTACAAAGAGCTGGCAGAGATTGAGCGTGGCTGGCGAGCATTGAAAAGCACGCTTGAGCTGCGGCCGGTATACCACTGGACCGAGGAACGAATTCGCGCCCATGTCTTCATGTGTGTGTTGGCACTGCAGGTGGAGCGCTGGATGAGGAAGAAGCTGGCGGGCATGTCGGTTCCGTCGGCAATCCGGCAATTGAGGCGAATCAAGATGGTCGAAATAACCGAGGGCAACACCAAGCGGGCGCTGCCGACCAGGTTGACGACGGAGCAGAAAGAAATACTGCGTAAACTGGGAGTCCCGGCACCGGAAAAGATGGCAGGGAATGTAGTGTAAAAAACGGGGGGGTTAAAAAAACTAACCCACTGTTTTTAATGCATTTGTATGGCTGTGGGTGTCAAACTTGGGTGAACCAGTAGAGCAATAACAACAAATCCAACAAATCCCACCAGTAACACCCTCCATTTTAACTAACGCACCACCAGCACCCCACTTACCCATTTCCATAGGGAAGGCCCATAACTCAAGATCAGGGTTGTTCAGGCGTTCCAACTTGACTTGGAAGACTGATTCATAAAACGCTTTTGCACGATCAATATCTTGAACGTAGATCTCAAACCAACAGCCTATAAGGCTTTATGTTTTCCACCTACCTGAACAACAGGAATGGACGTTATTTCCTCCGCCTAAGAGTCCCTGCTGATCTATCCTACCTCCTCCCTCAGTCTGAAATTGTAAAGTCACTCAAGAGTTCGGCAGGGAATATGGCACCTGATTCTGCCTTCTAGAACTGATGCTGCAGAGTTTTTGCCGTCGAACGTGCTGCCTGCTTGACAATTCAATCTTTTATTCGCTATTGACCTATTATAAAGGTCATATAACCTATATTTCAATAAGGTTGCACCATGCTCGAATCGGTCTTCGGCTCATTAAACTGCGAACGGACACTCATCTTTCTTGCCGCCAGGGATGAAGGGTATGCCCGGGAGATTGCCTCCTTCTACACAACATCGCTCGCGCCGGTGCAAAAGCAGCTCGACAAACTGGAGGCTGGCGGCGTGCTAGTCAGCAAAACCATCGGCCGCACCAGACTCTACCAGTTCAATCCCCGCTATCCGCTGCTTGCCGAATTGCGTGCTTTTCTGGACAAGGCACTTACCTTTTACGATCAGGAGCTGCAAGACCGGCTCCTGCTTGAGCGGCGGCGTCTCCGCCGCCGGGCGAAACCGCTGTGATATCGTTTGCCGGGTTCTCCATCGGCGAACTCGCCGCCCATGTGGCCGACCACCTACACCGGAAAGGGATCGATGTCGTTCTTGTGGGGGGCGCCTGCATCTGTATATATTCGGATAATGCCTACAGATCGTTTGATCTGGATTTCATTGCCACTGGCATGGCGGGGCGTCAGAGCATCCGCCAAGCTCTTGCGGAAATCGGCTTTTCTGAAGAGCGGCGTTATTTCAAGCATCCGGAAACAGACTACTTCATCGAATTTCCGTCCGGCCCTCTGTCCATTGGGGATGAGCCGCCCGGAGAGATTGCTTCGCGAACCTATCCGACAGGCGTGCTGCGGCTTCTTTCGCCCACCGACAGCGTCAAGGACCGGTTCGCTGCCTACTATCACTAGAAGGATCGGCAGGGCCTCGAACAGGCGGTGCTGGTTGCTGCATGCCATCTCGTGGACATGTCCGAGGTACGGCGCTGGTCGATGCAGGAAGGTTTTTCAGCGGAGTTCGAAGCGATACGGGAACGGTTGCAACCTTGTTGGTTGGGTTAAGTGGCCGGCAAAATCCGATAGAGTACCGCGCCCTGGGACTGAAAGAGGTGTGGAGTATCTGCCGTCGAATGCGAACAGCTAATGTTGAAAGGACGTAAGCTGTCAGACACCTGTAGTAAGCTGAATCGCCTTGCAAGGTAGGCAGCGAAACGGTGATAAATTGTAACCGGTTGAAGCTGCTTGCCGAAGACGGAAAAATGCGGCTGACCGATGCAAATCAATAATCAGACACAACTCTGTGCTGATACGGGACTTGACAGAATATTTTCATGACCATCAATTTCTCCCAAACCGCTGCCTTTATCTGGTCGGTTGCCGATCTTTTGCGCGGTGATTTCAAGCAGAGCAGCCAGTATGGCCGTATCATCCTTCCCTTTAACCGAGGCGTTCCTTTATCTCATTTATTGGGACTACTGACCACATCTGGCTATTTCGATTAAATACTGGAACCTGACCTTTGTTGTATGTAGGAGGTGTAGCGGTTGTGAGTCCATCAACATATTTTATGAGATGTTTGTCTTCAAAAGTCTCGCCTTCAAAGAGACCGCTTTCTACATCGTACATATAAGCTTTCATGGCTGACCTCCTCTATCGGATGACCTTTTCCTATGATTCATGCTATCAGGAACGGAATAAAGGTTGTATCAATATGAGGTGTAAAGCCATCAAGAAAACATCAAAGGAATTGAGGTGAGCGTGCCTTGCTGTGAAAATATTCTAAATTCTGATATATGATGTTTATGGGAAAACTGAGTTAGTTCATTCTGCAATGCAAGTCATGATGATTAGGAGCCATGATCAAAGCTGGTATTTAATGTGCATAAAAGTTTAATTATTTTATTGAGGAGATATTAATTTGAAATCAATATCAATTTTTATTGCGATTACCTTATTTGTTGCTCATGCTGCTTTTGCCAATGAGTCTGTGGTTTATGATTCAACTAAAGATTTATGCTTGCTAGATATAAATAATTGCAGGGGTCAAAGTTACTACAACATTGTTGAAAAGATCTCTCGGTTGAAAGCAGCTCTTGAGATTGGGTCTAAAGTCTATTCGCAAGAAGAAATTAAACACCTCAATTATTTATTAGACGAAGCATTTTATGCCGCAGAGCGAATTGATGCTGATCCTTCTCAAGTGCCTGAAAATAAGAATAAATAGTAAGGTTTTCAGGATAGGATACTAGTGGGGCTTTGAGCAGGGGTGTGTGATTTGGATTATAAATGATTCGAGATTTGAAATGACTCAAAATAGAAATATAACGCTCTACAACCAAGCAATGAGTGCTGTACAATCATTGATCCGTCACTATCGCTATGGCGCATATAGGGTCATAAGAGATCCTGAAGGTAATGTTAGTCTCTGGGCAATTGAAGGTAAGGCACAGGCCCCATTTTCCATATCATTTGTGGATAGAGGACGAGTATACAACACTGTTGATGATGTGCCGCAGGATCTACTGAAGTCGTTTGTGGAATATGTCATAAAAGTATTATCTTGACTGACCAAGCTAAATCGATGAGGAGTCATATTGATGGCACTTTTCATGCTGCTTGGATTCATAGCTGTTATTGCACTGCCTTCAGTTCTATGGCTTTATGCGTTGGCAGATGTAATAAGGAATGACTTCCAGGTTATATTGACAAAGATTGTATGGCTAATAGTTCTGTGTGCCTTTCCTCCATTGGGAACTTTGCTTTACTATCTCATAGGTCGAAGTCAGAGAGTCACCTGTTATCCTGTGGGAAGACTTGTATTCATAGGTATCTTTGTTATCCCGATAGTAATGATTATAACCTACTTCCTCTATTCATTGGGTCATCTTACGTTTTTGCCAGAACCGCCAAATACAATACAAATATAGGAGTTTATTTGATATGACCAAGGCTGGCATTGTTGAACGAATATATGTCAACCAGAACCGGTTTATCATATCTTCCTAACATTTGATGATGGAGCACTTGAAGGCAGTGAAAAATCACCTGGCTGCTCACAAAACGATATGTGGGGAAATGAAAAGCCCACCAAATTCGTTCGGTGGGCTTCTGTGTATGTAATATGATCCCTTTTCAGGTATGTATCCGATTCTATTTGAAATCGGAGAGAACGTGAAACCTATTTTTTTAACCAGCCCGGCGGAGTGTCTTCCATATAAAAGTAAACCTCCTTTTTTTGATCTGTACTTCCTTCCATCTGTTTTGACTATAACATTCTGAATTTGAAATAACAGCCTGTTTAAAATATTTTTGTACGAGTATACTTGGCAATTGTATGCTCAGGCAGGTTGGAGTAGCGCCGTCCCCCTCAGCCACGGTGTGGTTCGCTGCCCGAATATATTTTCCCCTCCCAAGTGTGTCCCAATTCCTGTTCAATCGAGTTGACCTGAGCATAGATATTCAAATTCCGCGGCGGATTTATGTGGCTCGGCGAGGCTCGGCTTCTGGGGGGCTGGATACTTTTAACCATGGCTGAAATGGTAATGCTTTTTTTTGCGCGCCGGTAATGGTATTACACTATGCGCTTATCAGTACATGCGGATCAATTGATCGGGGTCGTCGCTGTCTTCACTGCCCGCTGTTGCATCACCACCTATGAGAGGAGTTTACATGTCCAACCTGCTCAATGCCCCGGAGAGGGGCGCTATCGAAGTTTTTCTTCTCCGACAGGAGCGTAGAGGCGAGCAGGCGCCAACCTACGAGCGCCTGCTCGGATATCTGAGCGGGGTTGTCATAACGCCCGGGGGGCTCTTGCCGTCAGATTGGGTGCAGCCGCTCCTCGAATACAACGGCATCGTTTTCCCCGCCATGGATGACGCCAAAAGTTTTATGGACCTGTTGATGCAGCTGTATAACCGGGTCAACGAAAAGAGGCTGCGTGGTGAAAACCTCTGTCCCTTCGACTGGAGCAACGTATCTGATCCGGAAGATGCACAGCGACAGGGCACAGAATGGGGAATCGGTTTGCATGACGCTCTGAAACTTCGTTCAAAAATCTGGGCGCCGGAAAAGCATGAAGTCCGTCATGTTTCCACCAAGCTGGTTGAGGAGCTTGGACATGCCCTGGCTTTTCTCTGGGCGATTGCTGAGCCTCAGTCGGTGCCTGACATACTGCCCGACCCACTGCCGTTCCAGCGCAATTTCCTCAGCCATACCCCCGGCTGGCGGGAAGATATGCTTCGAGAGACGTGGGACGAAGAGCTGGTGGAGATGTTCAGGTTGACGTGTCTCGGTCGGCTCACGACTATGACCGATACGTTTCAGCGTTACTCCAAAGCCTACGATACGGGGACCCGTGCAGGTTCCTCGAAACCTTCTCTTGCTTCGGGAAAAGTCAGAGTGGGTCGAAACGACCCCTGTCCCTGTGGCAGTGGCCTGAAATATAAAAAATGTTGTGGGCACTAAACGACCTGAACGAATGAAAGCAAGCAGCGATAAAGGAGTTGTTTCATGACGTTCATTACTCCCAATCCTGACTTTGGTGTAAGACTTCACGAGCGGTTCAGTTCCACGGGAACAATGGGGACGCTTGGGGCGCGGTTGGTCAGGGTCGGGCCGGGTGAAGTCGAACTCGAATTGCCGTATCACCATGGGGTAAGTCAAAACAATGGTTTCTTCCATGGCGGCATCATTGGGACCATGCTTGATACCGCCTGTGGCTATGCCGCATTAACCATTATGCCGGCTGATGATGAAGTACTTACGGTTGAGTATAAGATCAATTTTCTGTCTCCAGCCGCGGGTGAGTTGTTGGTTGCCCGTGGGCGTGTACTTCGCGCCGGAAAAACGCTTACGATATGCGAAGCTGATGGTATCATGGCGGTTGACGGAAAAGAAAAATGCGTTGCCAGAATGACCGCCACCATGATTGCGACAAAGCTGACCACGCTTGGACAAGGGGAAACCGATGTTATTGTTTGAAATCACGACTGATTATATAAAACTGGACAGCTTGCTGAAGGGGGTCAACATTGTCTGCTCCGGTGGCGCGGCCAAGGAGATGATTGCCGAAGGTGAGGTGCGGGTGAATGGCGAGCCTGAGTTGCGCCGTGGTCGCAAGCTCTATCCCGGCGATCGGGTCAGCGTTCCGGGTCATGAGTTTGTGGTGGAACGTGCACAATGAAGTCACGCGAGCAGTGAGTGTTGGTTCCATTTGATTTGACTTTTCAGGCTGTCCGGCTACAATTCCAGACTCCGTATCGCTGGTCGCCGGAGTGCCGGGACACACAATGACGATACGAACTCGAAACATCGAACCGGGAGATGATATGAATACACGCTTTCTTGATGCATGCTGGGGCAAGCAGGTAGACCGGACACCGGTCTGGCTGATGCGCCAGGCTGGACGCTATCTGCCGGAATACATGGCTGTACGCTCAAAATGCACGTTTCTGGAGCTGTGCAAAACTCCCGAGCTGGCTGCTCAGGTGACCCTGCAGCCGGTAGATATCCTGGGGGTGGATGCCGCAATTCTCTTTTCAGACATTCTGACCCCGGTTGAGCCGATGGGGATGAAACTGGATTTTGTGCCTGGCCCGGTTTTTGAAAATCCGGTTCGCTCCATGGCAGATGTTGAGAAGCTGCGAATTCCCTGCATGGAACAGGATGTTCCCTATGTTCTGGAGACGCTCAGGATACTACGCCGCGAGCTGGCAAAAAAGGTCCCGCTGATCGGTTTTGGCGGAGCTCCTTTTACACTGGCCTGTTATATGGTCGAAGGGAAGGGTTCCAAGGATTTTGCCCAGATCAAGCGCATGATGTATACCGCGCCCGATGTGTATGCGGCGCTGATGGAAAAGATCACCACCATGAGCGTGGAGTACCTGAACGCCCAGATCGCGGCCGGTGCGCAGGTTATCCAGATCTTCGACACCTGGGGAGGAATTCTGTCGCCAGCGGATTACAGACGCTATGTTCTGCCCTATTCCACCAGGCTGATCAGTGCCCTGAACCGGATTCAGACGCCGGTGATCCATTTTGTCAAGGGCTCCGGAACCATGCTGGATACGGTCAGGGAGGCGGGCGGTGATGTGATGGGACTGGACTGGCACGTCAGTCTGGCTGCCGCACGAAACTCGCTCGGACCCGCCATGGCGGTGCAGGGCAACCTGGATCCGACGGTGCTGTTTGGGACCCAGGCAATTATTGAGCGGGAGGTTAGCCGGGTGCTGGAAGAAAATGCCGGACGTCCGGGTTTTATATTCAACTTGGGGCACGGTATTCTGCCGACGGTCCCGGCCGAGAATGCCCGTTTTATGGTCGAGTGCGTCCACAGGTTGTCACAATCATGAAGATCGTAACCCGTGAACTGCTCCACCAGGTGACAAGGGAGGCGCTCGCCTCTCCCCGTCGGCGCAAGAACCACAACATTCACCCCAGCGATGAATCCCGCTGCCATCGCCTGCTGAACGCCATCGAGCCTTGCTCCTATATCCGCCCCCATCGCCACCAGGACCCTGAAAAGGATGAGGCCTTTATTCTGATGAGCGGCCGTCTGGCAGTGATCACGTTTTCACCCGCGGGCGTGGTTGAAGAGGTTGTCGTGCTTTCCCATGAGAACGGCAACCTGGCAGCCGATGTTCCCCATGGAAGCTTTCATACAGCTCTGAGTCTCCAGGCAGGCACCGTGTTTTACGAAGCCAAGGCCGGCCCCTATCTTCCGTTAACCGATCAGGAAATGGCAGCCTGGGCGCCAAGCGAGAATACCCCGGAAGCGTTATCGTATCTGGAAATGCTGCGCGGCATCTGTAACGGATAGGAACAATGACCCTGCTTCGCGCGTTATTTGGTGTTGTGGTGGCATTGCTTCTGCTTCCTGTTCCGGGGTATCCGGCCGCCCTCTCTTCCGCTCCTCCGATCAGCAGGATGCGACCGTATGCCGGCATCGGTATTCTGGTGTTACCGGTGCCCTCCCCGGGCGACGATCAGCCCTGCGGCCGATTGTCACTCTATGATGAGCCGGCCATGACCCGGCTTGAGGGCGCTGATCTAACCACGGCTCCCCGCCACGAGTGGATTTTTACCATGGATGCGGAAACCCTGCCGCTGATTGTCATGGCGCGCAAAGGCGAATGGTTGCGCCTGACCTATGATGACGCCGGTCGGGAGGGCTGGGTCAAGCCGTGGCAACGGTCTGCATTTGAGACGTGGGAAGAGTTTTTCAAGGGGCGGGTGGTGCGCCTGCTGCCCGGACTCCAGAAACGGCATTATCAGCTCTACGGGCAGCCAGGCTCTGAACCTTTGACCGACCTGACGCCCCAGCAGCTGTTTAGGGTGCTACAGCTGGTCAACGATTGGGCTCAGGTGACTGATGACCGAAATTCAACGGGGTGGTTGCGCTGGCAAGACGAGGACGGCAGGCTGCTGATCGGGCTGGGACAGGGTTACAACGCGCCGTAGGAGCAGTGATCGCCATGTTCTGCGTCCGACAAAACCGTTGACGGGGCCTGTTCAGTATGCTATTGAAACGAACATGACTACGATGACTTATGCCATAGCAGCACGAGCTATTACCGCGGCGGCGCGTTATGCCGCAGGAGTGCGTGCTGCCCGCTGATCGTCGTTATTGTCAAAACGCATCGCACAAGCCGGGGCCAGACGCACCCGGCTTTTTTTGTGCGCGCGAAGCATGCGCAGGGGAATACCGGGCAACGTCCACAGACCCTGTATTATGCGCTGCTGATCAGTCAAACACATCGTTGTGGAGGAACGTGAGCAATGCGTATCGATCTGGTACCACCCGGAGCCGGGGAACTGACCTATGAAATCAGGAATATCGTCAATGTGGCCGACAAACTGCAGAAGCGCGGAGTCAAGATCAACTGGGAGAATATCGGTGACCCGGTTGCCAAGGGTGAGAATATTCCCCCCTGGATGAAGGAGATCGTGGTCAAGGCGGTCATGGATGATTCTACCTGGGGTTATTGCCACACGCGCGGAGTACTTGAAACCCGCGAGTACATCTGTGATGTTACCAATCGTCGCGGTGGGGCACAGATTACTCCGGATGACATTATCTTCTTCAACGGTCTTGGCGATGCCATTGCCAAGGTCTATGGCTGTCTGCGCGCCGGGGCGCGGGTGTTGATGCCGTCCCCCTCCTATACCACCCATACCATGGGTGAGATCTACCATGCCCAGTCGGCGCCGTCGCTGTTCCGTCTCAAGTCTGAGGACAAGTGGTACCCGGACATCGACGAGATGCGCATGCATGTCCGCTACAATCCGAATATCGCCGCCATCCTGATCATCAATCCCGACAACCCCACCGGCATGGTCTACACAAGGGAGATGCTGGAGGAGATTGTGTCGGTGGCCCGCGAAAACGACCTTTTTATCATCGCCGACGAGGTCTATACCAATATTGTGTACAATGGCGAAAAAACAGTGCCGATCAGCGACGTCATCGGTGATGTGCCGGCCATCTCCATGAAGGGTATCTCCAAGGAACTACCCTGGCCCGGGTCACGCTGCGGCTGGATCGAGGTGTATAACGGGGAAAAGGACGAGCATTTTCGCAAGTACATCAACCTGATACTTACCGGAAAGATGAACGAAGTTTGTTCGACCACCTTGCCCCAGACAGTGTTTCCCGCCATCATGCAGCATCCGGAATATGCGCCCTACCTGGCGGAGCGCATCGCCCGCTACGAAAAGATGAGCAATATTACCTATGAGTACCTCAGCCAGATTCCTGCCCTGCAGGTTAATCGTACCAACGGCGCCTTTTATATGGCGGTGGCTTTCAGGGACGGTCTGCTGAATAACAGCCAGTCGATACCCATTGCCAATGGCGAGGTTAGGACGATTGTTCAGGACCTGGTCAATCAGCCGGGGGTCTCACCGGACAAGCGCTTTGTGTATCACATTCTGGCTGCCACCGGCATCTGTGTCGTTCCGCTCTCTTCTTTCTCCACGCCGTTGCAGGGTTTCCGTGTGACGCTGCTGGAAAAGGATGAAGAGGAGTGTCGCCGGATCTATCGCACCCTGACGGAAAAAATCGACGAGTATCTCAACTCGTAAGGGCATTTCTTCCTCGAGATCGCTTCGTTTAGCCAACATAAAACGGGGAAAGGCAGCCGCCTTTCCCCGTTTTACGTTAATCAGAACCCATTGATCAGCTTTTTTTGTCGCTGTCCTCGTTCTTGGGTGTAATCTCTATCTCATCCTTGCCATCGCTTGCCTTCTTAAAATTACGGATGCTTTTTCCCAGCGCCCCACCGATCTCCGGCAAACGGCCTGCTCCAAAAACAACCAGAACAATAACCAGTATGATGATCAGTTCGGGCATGCCAAATCCAAACATGTATGGCCTCCTGTGGTGCGTTGATGTGTTGGTAGTATTGCACCGAAGTCCAGAAAAAATCAATCCGCATTTTCCGCCATGCGGTTGTTTGACAGCACCTGTCCGGCATGGTACTACAATCGACCATGTTATTCTTATAAGTATGAACGATGGGGAGGAAAACGCCGATGAAGGTAGCTTGTTTGGCGCTGCTGGCGCTGCTCTGTTCCGCATTACCCGGTTTGGCAGCGGACATGGAAATTACTCCCTTCCGTACTGCCAACCAGAGTCCGCTGGTGCAGATTTTCGGTTTGCCCGCAGAATCCTCATCCGCTATAACGCCGCCCGGTCGGCTCAGGCTGCGGCTTAGCATGGATGTGGCCAGCGAATACACCACCCATAGCTCAAACGGCGAACAGATCACCTTGGACGGGGAGTCCTATCGCTGGGTTCTGGCCGCTCACTACGGTATCAGCGAACGTTTTGACGTCGGTATTGAGATTCCCTATGTTCTCTACGGCGGTGGTTTTCTGGATGGTTTCATCACGGATTGGCACAGCGCCTTCGGGTTGCCCCAGGGGGGCAGGGACAGCGCTCCCAAGGATCGCTTGCTCTACAGTTACCGGAAAAATGGTATCCAGAAACTCAGCATGAGCCACGCTGATTCCGGGATTGGCGATATCAGTTTGAACGGGGGCATGAAACTCTACGATGCTCTGGCAGACGGTTCCCATGACAGCCTCGCAGTACGGTCAACGCTCAAGCTGCCCAGTGGCGATAGCTCTGCCTTGCGGGGAAGTGGAAGTGTCGATTTTACGCTTTCTCTCTGTGGTAGCATGAACAGCTTCACCGAATGGGGGGCTCTCGGTCTGTATGGTGCACTGGGCGGGATGGCCATGACTAATGGTAATGTGCTGGCCGACCAGCAGAACAATCTGGCCGGCTTTGGCAGGGTCGGCCTTGGCTGGGGACCGGCCGGGTGGATCTCATTCAAGGTTCAGCTCGATGCTCACACACCTTTGTACCATGGCAGTTCCCTGGATGAAATTTCCAGTAGTTCGCTGATGCTGGTCATCGGCGGTGCGCTGCGCTTTCCCGGCAATTATCTGCTGGATATCGGGGTGACCGAAGACCTGGCTGTGGCCACCGCACCGGATGTGGGTTTCCATTTCGGTCTGAGCAAACAGTTCTGAATTGTCTTACCCCCCAAAAAAGCCTCGCTCACAGCGGGGCTTTTTTGGGGGAATTCCTGTCGGGCCTCTCAGTACTTCCCATCCGTGTAATCCACCCAGCCACCGGCCACTATCAGGGCTTTGTCAAAGGGTAACAGCCCCAAGCTGAAACTCACGGTTATGCCGTTGGCGTTCTACACCGGCTTTTGGACTCGATGACCGAAACAGAATTTTGTAGCGGAATCGGGGGGAGGTACATCGCCGAGCAGGGTCGCTTTCCCAGCGGAGCGCATTACCGCAACTAAAAACGTGGAAACCGGGACTGCCGTGGTGTATAAAACCAGGGAGCACACATCCCTGACGGTAAGGAAGCTTGTCTGTGACACCGAATAATCTCAAAGAACTGTTGCATGCCGTTAAAACCGGCTCCACTTCGGTGGAGGATGCCGTAGAAAAGTTACGCCATTTTCCCTTTCAGGATCTGGGGTGCGCCCAGGTCGATCACCATCGCGAGTTGCGCCAGGGGATGCCGGAGGTGATCTATGGAGAAGGTAAGTCAGTAGAGCAGATCATTCGGATCATGACCGCCATGGCTTCCAACGGGAGCAACGTCTTGGTAACACGGCTCTCGGAAGAGAGGGGCAGTGAGCTGGGTGCGGCTTTTCCCGCGGCATGTTACCATGCCGACGCGCGCTGTCTGACCCTTGAACAAAGCGCGCTGGAACCGCGCGGGCGGGGCAAAATCATAGTGGTTTCGGCCGGCACCTCCGATATTCCGGTGGCGGCTGAAGCGCTGGTTACGGCCCGTTTTCTGGGCAACGAGGTGTCGCATCTCTATGACGTGGGTGTGTCCGGAATCCATCGCCTGTTGGCACATCGCCAGTCGCTCTGCTCTGCAGCGGTGATCATCGTGGTGGCCGGCATGGAGGGAGCCCTGCCTTCAGTGGTGGGGGGCTTGGTTGACAGGCCGGTTATTGCAGTGCCGACCTCGGTTGGCTACGGCGCTTCCTTTGGCGGTATCGCTGCCCTGCTGGGGATGCTCAATTCTTGCGCCTCCGGAGTCACGGTGGTCAATATCGACAACGGCTTCGGCGCAGCCTGCGCCGCGAGCCTGATGGTCAGGATCTGATGAATATTATTTACTTCGACTGCTATGCCGGTATCTCCGGTGATATGACCGTTGCGGCGCTGCTGGATCTGGGGGTGCCGCTGGAATATCTACGCACCGAGTTGGCCAAACTCGAGCTGCCGGCGGGGTCCTTCACCCTTGACGCCCACCGCACGGAGCGCAAACAGCTGCCGGCGCTTCTGTTTGATGTGAAGGTCCATTGCCAGCACCGCCATCGACACTATGCCGGCATCAATGCCATGATAGTCGCCAGTTCCCTGTCCGATTCGGTCAAGGAGCGCGCGCAACGCATCTTCCGGCGTCTGGCCGAAGCCGAGGCGCTGGTGCATGGCGTGGCAATTGAAAAAGTTCATTTTCACGAGGTCGGGTCATTGGATTCCATTGTCGATATCGTTGGAACCGCCATTTGTCTGGAGTACCTTGGTGTCAAAACCATATATGCCGCTCCGCTGCCCCTTGGTGGCGGGTTCGTAGATACGGCCCATGGCCGCTTACCGGTGCCTGCCCCGGCCACGGCCGAGTTGTTGCGGGGTCTGGCGGTGCATGGTGAGTGCGGCAGAGGAGAGCGGGTGACGCCGACCGGGGCGGCTATCCTGGCGGCACTGGCACCAGCTGGTGGTTGCCAGGTACAGCCTGCCATGACGATTACGGGGATCGGGTGTGGCGCTGGGAGCAAGGATTTCGATGATGTGCCCAATATTCTGCGGGCCTTTCTCGGAACGCAGGAGACAGGTGGGGCTGACAGGATAATTGTGGTTGAAACCAATATCGATGATTCCACGCCGGAGGTGCTCGGCTATGTCATGGAGCGGCTTTTTGAAGAGGGAGCGCTGGATGTCTTCTATACGCCGATCCAGATGAAAAAAAACCGTCCTGCCACGCAGTTGTCGTTTCTCTGCCGGCCGGAACAGCTCGAAATGCTGGTGGCACTTGTGCTGTTGGAAACATCGGCAATAGGAATCCGTCATTTTCCGGTATCAAGGATCACGCTGGAGCGGCGTATCGAGGAGCGGGAAACCCCCTTCGGATCGTTGCGCTTCAAACTGATCTCTGATAACGGCCATCTGCTACGGGTTGCGCCGGAGTACGAGGATTGTCGCCGAATAGCGCGGGAACGGCACATCCCGTTGCAGGATGTGTTGCGGATCGTGCTGCAATCGGATGCTTTCCGGGAAAAGGGAGTGTGATACCAGTATGAGAATTTCTACGTTGAGTATCGGTGATGAGCTGATCTGCGGACAGATAATTGACAGTAATGCGGCCAGCATCGCAGCGACCCTTATCAGGCACGGCCTGCGGATCCAGCGGCATGTCACCGTGGGTGACAGTGAGCTGGACATCATGGATGCCCTGGCTGATCTGGGGCACAACAATGACGCCATCATTGTTACCGGCGGTCTTGGACCCACGGTTGATGACCTGACGACCCATGCCGCTGCTCGGGCTACGGGGCGGCGGCTTGTCATGAATGAGGAGGCCAGGGAGCATCTCTACAAGATGACCAGCAGGTTTGTTGGTCGGCCGGTCAGTCAGGTGCATGAAAAACAGGCCATGATTCCCACCAAAACCACCCTGATCCCCAATCCGACCGGGACCGCCTGTGGATTCCATCTGATGCACAACGGCTGTTTTATGTTTTTTATGCCTGGAGTTCCCTCTGAGATGGCGGTTATGCTGCGGGATAGCGTGATTCCCTTTCTGATTGAACGTGACACAAAAAAACGTATCATCCGTTCCGCTGACCTGAATGTTTTTGGTCTGGGAGAGCCGCAAGTTGATGAGTTGCTGACAGGCATTGCCCGGCCGGAAAATGGTCTGCAGTTGGGAATCTGTGTCTCCTTTCCCTCCATCAGGGTCACCTTGCGGGCCGAGGCCGACAGTGTAGAGGGGGTCGAAGCGCTCCTGGCGCCGGCACTCCAGGTAGCGCGGGAGAAGCTCGGTGAAAACATCTTTTCCGAGGGAGAGGTGACCCTGCATGAAACCATAGCAACCATGCTCCGGCAGCAGGGGCTGACCCTGGCACTGGCTGAATCCTGTACCGGCGGCATGATAGCCCAGCACATCACCTCCCTGGCCGGTAGCTCACGCTATTTTCTGGAAGGCGCGGTGACCTATGGCAACTCCTCCAAGATCGCTCGTCTCGGTATCCCTGCCGAACTGATCGCGGAAAAGGGAGCCGTCAGTGGTGAGGTGGCCGCAGCCATGGCCAAGGGGATTCGGTCAGGGGCCGGCAGTGATCTGGGACTGGCGGTGACCGGTGTCGCCGGGCCCGATGGTGGAACGGATGAAAAACCGGTTGGAACGGTTTTTGTCTCCCTGGCAGCGTCCGATGGTTGTTGGACCCAGCGTTTTCTGTTTGGTCGCAGTCGGAGCGATATCCGCATCAGGACAACCTGGACAGCCCTGGACTGGCTCAGGCGCTATCTGTTGAAACGCTCCCTGTCGTGAGTCTCTTTTTCTGCGGGTGTTTAGCCTGTTGTTCTGTTGAGAAAGGTATCTGTGTCTCAATAGTTACTTG
>JACAAY010000097.1 GCA_013377095.1 Desulfuromonadales bacterium | reverse complement strand
TCGCCGCCGGGAATAAAAATAAACAGCCCCATCACTCAACAAGTGATGGGGCTGTCGACGTTTGAAATTGCGGATTTTCAATATGTAGATGACTAGCGTTTTTCAGTCTTCTCAGGGGGCTGAAAACTTGTCTCGAAGATCTCATCAAATTCGTCTTCTATTTCCCTGAATGCCTCAAGAATCCGTGGCTCGAAGTGTTGTGGAAGGGTACGACCATCTCCATTCAGAAGTATATCACGCGTTTTTGCATGACTGAAGGATGGTTTGTAAACACGACTGTTACGCAATGCGTCATACTGATCTGCAAGCATGACGATTCTACCTTCCATCGGAGTCTCAGCGCCGTTCAATCCGTAAGGATAGCCTGTTCCATCCCAACGCTCATGGTGGGTTGCTGCAATAACAGCCCCCATCTGCAGCATTGCGTGCGAGGAACCGCGCAAGATCTTTTCGCCAATGATGGTGTGCTGTTTGATGCAGGTAAATTCCTCTTGAGTAAGTGGACCTGGTTTGAGGAGAATCGAGTCGGGAATTCCGATTTTACCTACATCATGCATGGCGCTGGCTACCGCAATATTATCTGTAAAAGTGTCTGATATGCCAAGTTGATACGCAAGACGCTGTGCATATTTCCCGATCCGGGTAATATGCACTCCAGTGTCTTCATCACGTAATTCGGCAGCAGCAGTGAGTCGCTCGATGATTTCACTGCTCATGTTAGTCAGCTTGCTGAGAGCATCGTTCAGTTCAGACGTACGCAGCTCAACAGTTTTTTCAAGCTCTCGTTTATAGTTTTTCTCAATATTTGAGAGCCGCTTGTAATTCAGGCCTTTTTCAACCGCATGGATCAGGTAAGGTGGTCGATATGGCTTGATAATGAAATCGAAGGCGCCCTTCTGTAAGGCTCTTACGGCAGTATCAAGGTCGGCATAGGCTGTCATCAAAAGGACAGGCGTTTCGCGGTCAAGATAACGGATCTTTTCCAGCAGTTCTATGCCGCTCATGCCAGGCATGTTGATATCAGTTAGTATCAGGTCCACAGGCTCTGTCACAAAATGTTTGATGGCATCATGACCACTACTGAAAGAGGTTACGTTGAATCCCGACTCACGCAGAAGCAAGCTCACGCTTTCAAGCACGTAACAATCATCATCAACAATAAAAATATTTCCCGGTGATTCAGGGCGCATCTTTAACTACCTCTCTGACTTTCATAAGCAGTTCCTTGGGCGGAAACGGTTTGGAAATAAAATGAACGCTGCTAAAAAGCGACTGTAGCTGTTTAGTGGTACTATCATGGGGGTCGCCGCAGAGCAGAATCCGGGTGACGGGAACAATGGATTTGATCTCACGGAACGTCTTGATGCCCTTACAACCTGAAATAATACCATCAAGAATAACAAGGCAAATTGAGTTGCAATACTTTTTATACACTTCCAATACCATACCACTATCCTCTGCTTCAATTACAGAGTAGCCAAACTCCTCCAAAAAACGTTTTGTGTATGAGTTGCTTTCTTTATCACTATTACCCAGCAGAATGGTATTACGCATTGATGTGTCTGGTAGTGCAGTCGGGATAGGGGAGGAGATCGAAGTAAATTCTTCCTCGAGAGGAAGATAAATATAAAATACAGTTCCTTTGTCAGGTTTGCTTTTGCAGATAATGTGTCCGTTATGCTTCTTGATAATGCCGTAAACGATGGAAAGGCCCAGTCCAGTGCCTTTCCCGGTCTCCTTCGTGGAATAAAAGGGTTCAAAGATCCGTTTTATTGTGTCGTCGTCCATGCCGTGACCTGTGTCTGACACGGTCAGCAGCGCATAGCACCCTTTGGGGCCAATACCGTGGGATGAGGTAAATTCGGTGTCGAGAACAACCCGTTCTGTTGATATGGTCATGGTGCAACCGCCCGGCATCGCATCGCGAACATTGGTGGCAAGGTTTATCAGCACTTGCTCCATCTGCACGCTATCAGCCATGACCGAAACAGCCTGTTTTGACAGTTTTACGACAAGGTTACTGTTGTCGCCAATCAGGCTGTGGAGGATTTTTTCAACATGCAGAATAACAGCATTTAAATCTATCTTGACTGGGTTGCTGGCCTGGTTTCTGGTGAATGTCAGTAGTTTCTGGGTAATGCTGGCGCCGCGTTCGGCTGCTGCCAAAATCTGTTCAGCCGTTGACCTGGCAGGATCTTGCGATGGCGATTTCATAAGGAGTAAATTGCCGTAACCTATAATTGCAGTCAGAATGTTGTTGAAATCATGTGCAATGCCACTTGCCAACTGACCAATCGACTCCAACTTTTGCGTGTGGCGCAGTTGATTTTCCATGATTTTAAAGTCACTGATATCTTCTTTGATTGTAATAAAATGGGTAATGACGCCATTATTATCTCGCACTGGGGAAATAAACACTCGCTCCCAGTAAAGTTGTCCATTCTTTTTACGGTTCTGAAGTTCTCCACGCCACTCACCACCAGCAAGAATTGTATCCCAAAGTGTTTTGTACTTGGCTCTGCTGGTTAGGTCGGATTTAAAAATGCGGGGATTTTTTCCCATAAGTTCTTCAGAATTATAACCCGACAGTTGGACAGCATAAGGGTTTGCAAATTCGATATTTCCTTGGGAATCGGTAATGATAATTGATAGGGGACTCTGCATGACCGCAAGTGAGAGTTTACGAAATTGCTCATCAACCCTGGTATGTTCGATAAACTCTTTTTTTGCAGAATCATATAAGCGGGCATTGTCCAGGGCCAGAGAGGCAAGTTCGGCAAACTGCTGCATCATTTTGATTTTAATGTCGTCAAAATGTTCGTTATCGACAGCAGAGGAGAGACCGATAACCCCTATTACGTCACCGTCGGATGTGAGCGGTACGCCAATCGTGGCTTTAAGTGTGTTGTGGTGGCTGTGATAGGTGCCGTTTGACCATTGATGATAATCAGGAGTAACACATACTGTTGCCTGTTCCCATACATGACCGGCAATGTCTTCGCCCCGTTTCAGGGGATGGTGCTCGAACGTCTCGAAATAGCCCCGTGTAACCCGGATTTCCATTTCGGTTTTTGCATCATTCAGCAGGAAAATAAAGCCGTGCTGCGTGTGCATCAAGTTGGTTGCGCGGTCTATAATTGCTGAAAGAAGACTCTGTAGATCATGAATCCCGCTCAGACCGAGGGCTGTTTCGTGCAAGGACTGCAGATAGTCATTCTGAAGACGGAGTTGATCAATGCAAGCCTGTCGAGAAACATCACTTTCTGTCATCGCACGGTAACGGACTTTTAATTTTTCTGTCTCTTTCCGTTGCATGTCGAGTTGTGATATCAGATTGTTGAAGGAACTTCCCAACGAGGAAATTTCTGGGGAATCGGAAGCAGGGAAGAGCCGGTCTGACCCTGTCTTCGTGTGCAGACTCTCCGCATGTGCAATAAGCGCAAACAGTGGTTTTGTCGATTTTATCAGCAGATACCGAACGGTCAGAAAAAACATCAGTAGCAGGAGAATGACACAGCAATTTAAATAAGACTGCAGGTGGCTTGGGGAAGCCACCGCTTTCAGTGCGGGAGCGTGGAGTGAAATAGGCCAAAAAACAATTTGTGATGCAAAGAGTAGCAGAGCTGCCAGGAAACTGGTTGCCAGGAGGAGCTGCAGAGTCAGCTTTTTTTCGAGCGGTGTTTGTGCCATGAACATTCCAGCGTATTGAATCAGTGACAGTATGGAACACGTACAATTTGAAACTCATGAACGAAAAGACTAGCATGTTTTTTCAGTTTCATGAAGACCTTTCAGATTCCGGATGGTCAAAATGTGTGCAGAGAAGGAAACAGTATACATTTCGCTTTTCAACAGCTGAACCATGGGCTAATATAATTAATTTTTTAAGGAAAGAGAACACGTATGGACAAGCTGATCATAAAAGGCGGCATAAAACTTAAGGGCGATGTGCAAGTTAGTGGCTCAAAAAATGCTGCATTGCCGATTCTGATTTCCTCCATCCTGGCACCGGGGGTTAATGAAATTCGTAATGTCCCCTTTCTGCGCGATATCAACACCACCATCAAAGTCCTTGAGTCGCTCGGAGCACGGGTTGAGGGCAGGGGCCATGAAGTTACCGTGGATACCAGCGGCATCAATAGCCACGAAGCGACCTATGATCTGGTCAAAACCATGCGGGCTTCGGTGCTGGTGCTTGGACCGCTGCTGGCCCGTTTCGGCAGGGCCCGCGTATCCCTGCCGGGAGGCTGCGCCATAGGCGCCCGCCCGATCAACCTTCATCTTAAGGGACTCCAGGCGCTGGGTGCGGAAATCGTTCTTGAGCATGGTTATGTGGAGGCCAAGGCCAAGCGTCTCAAAGGCGCCCGAATCAATTTCGATATTTCCACTGTCGGTGGGACCGAACACCTGATGATGGCTGCAGCAACTGCCAAGGGAGAAACGATCCTCGAAAACGCCGCCCGCGAACCGGAAATCACCGATCTCGGCCTGATTCTCAACAGTATGGGTGCGCAGATAGAGGGAGCAGGAACCGACACCATCAGAATACAGGGTGTTTCGGAGCTTGCGCCGGTAACGTACGATGTAATGCCCGACCGGATCGAGGCCGGCACGTTCATGATTGCGGCAGCCATCACCGGTGGCGACATCAGGATCAAAGGAATGAAACTTGAACACTTGGATGCACTGGTGTTCAAACTGCAGGATGCAGGTGTCGAAATCAGTAGTCGTGATAATGTGGTTCGAGTCAGGGGACCGCGAAAAATCAAGAGCGTCAACATAAAAACCAGACCGTACCCCGGTTTTCCAACTGATATGCAGGCACAGTTCATGGCTCTGATGTGCAGGGCCGATGGCGCTAGCGTTATCTCCGAGAACATCTTTGAGAACCGTTTCATGCACGTGGCGGAGTTGCTTCGATTCGGGGCGGATATTGTTATCGAGGGAAATGCCGCAACGGTCAAGGGTGTAAAAAAACTGTCCGGAGCACAGGTGATGGCAACCGATCTGCGCGCCTCTGCATCGTTGATACTGGCCGGTCTGGCTGCGGAAAACACAACGGAGGTTTCACGCATCTATCACTTGGATCGTGGGTATGAGTCCATTGAAAAAAAACTGTCCGGTCTGGGCGCTGATATCGTGAGAGTAAAAGAATGAACGACTATATTACCATTGCCATTCCGAAAGGACGTATTCTGGAGGAATCGGTTGAGCTCTTTGGCAAGATCGGGATCGATTGCCGGGAACTGCTTTCCGATTCCCGCAAGCTGATCTTTGAGAATCCGTTGTTGAAGATGCGCTATATGATTGTGCGGGCAACCGACGTTCCCACCTATGTGGAGTACGGCAGCGCTGATCTGGGTATCGTCGGCAAGGATACCCTCATGGAACAGGGCAAGGATCTCTATGAGCCACTGGATCTCAAGTTCGGCTATTGCCGAATGATGGTGGCCGAACAGGCGAATCTGGCCGGAAACGATGACCCCTCCAGCTGGTCGCACATCCGGATTGCCACAAAATATCCCCATATTACCGAGAATTTCTTTACTGCCAAGGGGATTCAGGTGGAGATCATCAAGTTGTACGGTTCCATTGAACTGGCGCCGCTGGTGGGACTTTCCGAGCGTATTGTCGATCTCGTGTCTACCGGAGAAACGCTGCGCCAGAATGGTCTGGTTGAAGTGGAAACCATTGCCGAAATAACCACACGCCTGATCGTTAATCGCGCCAGCCTGAAGACCAAACATACACGCATTAGCGAGATCATCCGAAAGTTGGAGCAGGTGCTGTGAAGCTGCTGAACATTCACGACAGGAACTTTGAATTGCAGTTTGCAGACATTCTCTCCCGTGGCGAGGAAAACGACCGCGCAGTGGAGCAGGGCGTACGCACTATCATTGACGATGTCCGCACTCGGGGTGATGTCGCGCTTCTGGAGCTGACCCGGCATTATGATCGAATTGATGCTGCCGGAGTGGCTGAACTGGAGGTGGGCGATCGTGAAGTGGAGGCGGCCTTCTCCCTGGTTGAGGACAGCGATCTGGCTGCGCTTGAACTGGCTGTGAAGCGGGTGACCCGCTTTCACGAAAAACAGGTACAGCAGACCTGGCTTTCCACCGATGAACCGGATGTCATGCTGGGACAAAAAGTGACGCCCCTGGAGCGGGTCGGCATCTATGTTCCAGGTGGTAAGGCCTGCTATCCCAGCAGTGTTATCATGAACGCCGTTCCCGCCAGAGTGGCGGGTGTTTCCGAAATCGTTATGGTTACGCCGACGCCGGGGGGTGAGATCAATCCGCACCTGCTGGTGGCTGCGCGCCTCTCCGGTGTAGATCGCATCTTTCGCATCGGTGGCGCCCAGGCGGTGGCGGCCCTGGCCTATGGCACCGAAACCATCTCCAAGGTGGACAAGATCACCGGTCCGGGCAACATCTATGTGGCCACAGCCAAGAAACTGGTATTCGGTCAGGTCGGCATTGACATGATCGCAGGTCCCAGTGAAATACTGATCATAAACGATGGCAGCGGCAATCCGGCACACGTGGCAGCTGATCTGCTCTCCCAGGCCGAGCACGACGAGCTGGCTTCATCAATTCTGATAACCACTGTTCCGGCGTTTGCCGAACAGGTTGCAGCCCAGGTGGAACTCCAGTTGTGTTGTCTGTCACGCGAAAGCATTGCCAGGGCCTCGTGGGACAAATACGGCGTCATTATCGTGGCCGGTACATTGAACGAGGCAGTGGAATTCTCCAACCGCATTGCGCCGGAACATCTGGAGTTGGCCGTGGCCGATCCCTTTGCGCTGCTGCCTCTGGTCAGGAATGCCGGAGCCATCTTCATGGGACACTGGACACCGGAAGCCGCTGGCGACTATCTGGCGGGACCGAACCATACGTTGCCAACCGGTGGAACCGCCCGATTCTTTTCACCCCTTTCGGTGGATGATTTTGTCAAGAAATCATCGATCATCTGTTTCTCCGAGGGGGGGCTTAAGCGGCTCGGCAGCGACATCGTCCGAATCGCCGGCCTGGAAGGACTAGAGGCTCACGCTCAATCAGTTTCCATCAGGCTCGATACGTAATAACACTCGAAAAACAATAGGTCATGCAATGTCTCTACTCCGTCCCAACATAGCCGCCATGCAGGGCTACATCCCCGGTTTTCAGCCCGAGGATGTGGCCTCTTGGATTAAGCTCAATACCAACGAGAACCCTTATCCACCTTCACCGAAGGTGCGCGAGGCCATACTGGCTGAACTGGGCAATAACGGCGCATCGCTGCGTACCTATCCCAGCGCGTCCAGTCAGAAACTGCGCGAGGCAGCTGCCGAACTGTACGGTTTTGACCCATCCTGGATCATCATGGCCAACGGCTCCGATGAGGTGCTTAACAACCTTATCCGGGCCTGCGCCGCAGAGGGAGAGGAGGTCGGTTATGTCTATCCCTCCTATTCCTATTACTCCACGCTCGCAGAAATTCAGGGAGCAATTGTCTGCACCTACGGCCTGACCGACGACTTCCGTATAGAAGCCTTTCCGGAACAGTTCCAGGGGAAAATTTTCTTTCTGACCACCCCCAATGCGCCGCTGGGGTTTGCCTTCCCGCTCTCCTATATCGAGGAGATTGCCCGGAACTGTGAAGGTTTGCTGGTGATTGACGAGGCCTACGCCGATTTTGCCGATGCCAATGCCTTGGAGTTGGTCAGGAAATACGATAACGTGGTGGTTACTCGCACCCTGTCCAAAAGTTATGCCCTGGCCGGTATGCGTCTGGGGCTGGCTATTGCCCGTCCGGAGATCATCGCCGCCCTGGACAAGATCCGCGATCATTACAATCTGGACCGTCTGGCCCAGGCCGCCTGCATCGCCTCGCTCAGGGACCAGGAGTATTTCCGGGAATCCTGCCGCAGGATCTGCGAAACACGGCAATGGTTTTCCAACGGATTGCGCGCAATCGGTTACAGTGTTATACCATCCCAGGCCAATTTTATTTTTGCAACACCACCCGACCGGAACGGTAAGCGGGTTTACGACAGCCTGTATTCACGTAAGATTCTGGTGCGGTATTTCTCCGATCCGCTGTTGTCCCCCGGGTTGAGGATCTCCATGGGGACGCGGGCAGAGATGGAACGGACTTTGGCAGCGCTCACGGAAATCGGATAGGACTCCTGGGAGGAACACATGTCACGAACTGCTACGATTGAACGCATAACCAGCGAAACAAAGATACAGCTCTCCCTAAATATCGATGGAAGCGGGCAGGCCGCTATTTGCACCTCGGCGCCCTTTCTCGACCACATGCTCAATCTCTTTGCCCGGCATGGTCTCTTCGATTTAAAGGTGGAAGCCTGTGGCGATATTGATATCGATTTTCACCACACGGTGGAGGACATCGGCATCGTGCTTGGAGATGCCTTCAAGCAGGCCCTGGGTGATAAAAAGGGAATCCGCCGTTACGGTCAGGCCCTGATTCCCATGGATGAAACCCTGGCCAGCGCAGTGGCGGATATTTCCGGTCGCCCCTATCTGGTGTATCAGGTCACGCTGCCCAAGGTGAAGATCGGGGATTTTGATGTTGAGCTGGCGAGGGAGTTTTTCCAGGCCTTTGTCAATCATTGCGGAATGAATCTGCATATCAACCTGATGTACGGCGACAATGTGCATCATATCATCGAGGGCTGCTTCAAGGCCGTTGCCAGGGCCATGGATATGGCCACCCAGTTTGATTCTCGGGTGGAAGGTGTCATGTCCACAAAAGGGGTACTGTAACATTCCGCGTCATCATGCAAAAAAGGGCGCCCCACTCAGGGGTTGCCTTTTTTTTATCCGGTTTCGGGAGGTTGATAGATGAACAACATTGATGCAGGTTCCGTTACTAAAATTGGTGGCATGCTGAAGGGAAAGGGAAAATTCTTTTTGCTGCTCGTGCTGGTTCTGGTCGCCATGCCGGCCATACGCGGCTTTCTGCTTACCTGGAAGGTGATAGATCCTGGCTATACCGGCATCAAGATCAACCGCTTGGTGAACAGGGGGGTAACCCGCGAGGATATCGTTACCGGATTTATCTTTTACAACCCGATCCAGTCTGCTGTGGTGGTTTACCCAACCTTTATCCAGAGGGTGGCCTGGACCCAGGATGTGCATGAGGGATCGGCGCGCAATGAGCAGCTCACCTTCAACACCAAGGACTCGGTTCCTGTTGATATCGATGTAGCCGTAAGCTACCAGCTTGATTCAGCCAAGGTTCCCGACTTTTATACCAAGTTTCGCGCCGACAACATCGATACGTTTACCCACGGTTTCCTGCGCGACACCACCCGCAACATCGTTGCCCAGATCGGTTCAGAATACACCTTTGACGACGTGAACGGTTCGCGCAAAGAGGAATTTCTAGCCAAGGTCGGTAAGGTGCTGGGCGAGAACATCAGGCCCTATGGCGTGCTGGTTCAGCAATTCGGCCTGATCGGCAGCCTGCGTCCCCCCAAGTCGCTGCTGGATGCGGTCAATTCCAAGACCCAGGCTATTCAGAAGAGTATCCAGGTGGAGAACGAGGTGCGTCAGGCCGAGGCCGAAGCCAAGAAGAAGATCGCCATAGCCAATGGTGAGGCTGCCGCCAACCGGGCCCTGGCTTCCTCTCTGGACCCGAAGTTGCTGGAGTGGGAAAAGTTGCAGATCATGCGCTTGCAGATCAGCAAGTGGGATGGAAAGATGCCGGGAGTATACGCGGGCGGCAGTGGGCAGGGGCTTTTGCTGAATATCCCCTCCCCTGGTTCTGCGGGTGGGCGGTAGGTGGTTAAGTGCAGGGCGGGCTGATCTGGTGGTGTTTGTCAGGTGTTGAGGGAGTTCTATGGACAGAGTTAACATTGGCTGTAATTATGAAAAACGACCCTTCTGGAAAATGCTGCTGGGAGTGCCGTTGATTTATCTGCCGATTTTGATGACGGTACCGTTTGTGATAATAGGGGTCTTGCTGGTCAAGACGCACCTGAAATACGTCGGTGGCATGAATATTAAACCATATTGGGAATTTGTACCGGATTGGGTTTCCCACCGCTATCGAAACGATGAGCAGCCGACCATCAATGTACCCTGGTACCATTTTGCTCACTACAGGATATTTTGGGTTCTGAACTGCAAGCTTTACTGCCCGCTGAGTGTCGCTCTGTTCGGCTACATGTCCTATCTGGTGAAAATCGTCGAAAACTGGTGGTGTCCCTTTGCCCATGGCAAGAAACAAAACTATGCTGATGGCGCCATCGACAAATCCTTCTGGCATGTGGATCCGGCGGAAACGGCCAAACTTCATCCCGACGACAGGGACAACCCGATCTGGAATGAGGATGAGGAACGATAACGTTCCTCATCCGATTGGGGCTAGGTCATTTAATTTCCTTGAGAAACTCGCGGCCTTTTTTTGCCTCGTCACTTTTAGGGTAGGTTTCAATCAGTTTCTTCAGCACATACTTGGCGCTTTTGGGATCGTTGATTGCTTTGAAGGCCCTGGCCTGTTTTAGCATGGCGGCCGAAACCTTGGGTTGTTTGGGATAATTTGCAATAACATCCTGAAACGCAACAATGGCGGCCTCATAATTCTTTTCACCAAAGAGTGTTTCGCCGATCCAGTAACGGGCATTGGCTACCAGATCATGTTTCGGGTTCTGTTCAATGAATTTGGTGAACTGTTCCCGTGCTGCAGGAAGATCACCCGCCTTGAACGTTTCAAGCCCTTTCAGATACATTGCATCCGGAGTAACGGGCAACTCTTTCGGCTGCGGTGTTTCTCCGGCCTTCTTTGCAAGTTCATCAAGCGCGGCCTGGAGCTTGACGATCCTGTCCTCAAGGGTGATGATGCGTTTGTCAGCGTCTTCCCGATAGCGAGTCAGGTCCTCATTCGGCTTCTTTATACTGCCGGCCAGGTCGTCAAGTCTTCCGTTCAACGCCTGGATCTCGTTTTTGTTTCCATCACTGGTCGCCTGGGTGTCGGCGGCAATCTTGCGAATAGCGGCAACCTCGGTCTTGATCTCTTTTTCCAGAGAATCCATTCGCTCCTTTGATTCGTCACGAATTCCCCCCAGATCCTTTTCCACGGAAAACAGGCGGGTTTTGACCGAGTTCATGTCGTTACGGGTCGATTCGAGAGAACCCTGGGTGGCGCAGCCCGCCAGGGCTATCAAGAACGGCAACAAGGTAATGCCGAATCTGGTTTTCATATAATCAGCTCCTTGGGATAAGATAACGTTCATGTATATATCACGGAGTCGATGAGGTTACAACCAGGTTGGTTACACCCCTTTCCCGTGGTGCGGAAGTTGGAAACGAGGCGCAGGAAACAGGATGGAGGCGTTCGTCACACGAAACAAAATGATTGACAATACAGATATTTTCCTTTAACAATTTTTCGTTTCTGTGTCCGATGTACTACGGCCTTGCAGGCTACAATATATTCAGGAGGGTTTGGAAAAATGGAACAGTATGCTGTTATCTTTGCACTGGCTTGCGCCGTTGCAGCGGTTGTTTACGGTCTGGTATCCGCACAGTGGATCCTGGGACTTCCCCAGGGTAACGAGCGGATGCGTCAGATTGCCGCGGCCATACAGGAGGGTGCCGGTGCTTACATGAAGCGTCAGTACACGATTATCGCCATGGTCGGCGTGGTCATGTTTGTAGCGTTGTACGCATCCCTGGGGTGGAAAACTGCCGTTGGCTTCGCCGTTGGGGCACTCTTCTCCGGTCTGACCGGCTTCATCGGCATGTTCGTCTCGGTCCGGGCCAATGTGCGCACCACCGAGGCCGCCAAGTCAGGCATTGTCAAGGCGCTCAATGTTGCCTTTAGGGGCGGCGCCATAACCGGCATGCTGGTGGTTGGTCTTGGTCTTCTGGGCGTGGCCGGCTACTACATGGCTTTGCAAAAACTTATGCCGGGCGCACCGATCAAGGATGTGGTCAGCCAACTGGTGGGCCTCGGTTTCGGTGGTTCACTGATTTCCATCTTTGCCCGTCTGGGCGGCGGCATCTTCACCAAGGGCGCCGATGTTGGCGCTGACCTGGTGGGCAAGGTCGAGGCTGGAATTCCCGAGGACGACCCCCGCAATCCGGCTGTTATTGCCGACAACGTGGGTGACAACGTTGGTGACTGTGCCGGTATGGCCGCCGACCTGTTCGAAACCTATGCCGTGACCCTGATCGCCGCCATGCTGCTGGGCGCCATTACCTTCACCACCAACCCTGCTTCGGTCAGTTATCCGCTGATCCTGGGCGGAATCTCAATCATTGCTTCAATCATCGGCACATTCTTTGTCAAGCTGGGTGCGAGCGGCAAGATCATGTCCGCCCTCTACAAGGGGCTGATCGTATCGGGTGTGCTGGCCTGCATCGCCTTCTACTTTGTCACGGTTCAGATGTTCCCGGCAGGGCTAACCAACGCAGCAGGCCAAAGCTTCAGCGCCATGAATATCTTCATCTCTGCCATTGTCGGCCTGGTGGTAACCGGCGCCATCTTCTGGATTACCGAGTATTACACCTCCACCGAATACGGTCCGGTTAAGCATATTGCCGAAGCCTCCACCACCGGTCACGGCACCAACGTCATTGCCGGTCTGGGGGTTTCCATGAAGTCAACCGCTGCGCCGGTGGTCGTCATCGCAGCCGGCATCATCGTTGCGTACCAGTGCGCCGGTGTCTATGGTATCGCCATTGCCGCCGTATCCATGCTGTCGCTGACCGGTATCGTGGTTGCCATGGATGCCTATGGCCCAATCACCGACAATGCCGGCGGCATCGCCGAAATGGCAGAGCTGGACAAGTCAGTTCGTGACGTCACCGATCCACTGGATGCGGTTGGAAATACCACCAAGGCTGTTACCAAAGGCTATGCCATCGGCTCGGCCGGTCTGGCAGCCGTGATTCTGTTCACCTCCTATGTTGACGAGTTGAACCATGCGCTGCAACTGGCCGGTAAAGAGCTCATTAAATTTGACCTCTCCGATCCCTATATCATCGTCGGCCTGTTCATCGGTGGCATGTTGCCCTACTATTTTGCTGCCCAGTGTATGGAAGCGGTCGGCAAGGCTGGCGGTGCGGTTGTAATTGAAGTGCGTCGCCAGTTCCGCGAAATCAAGGGTATCATGGAAGGCACCGGCAAGCCGGATTATGCTTCCTGCGTTGATATCGTTACCAAAACCGCTCTGAAGGAGATGGTCATCCCCGGCCTGATTCCGATCCTGGCGCCGGTTATCGTCGGTTTTACCCTCGGTCCCAAGGCCTTGGGCGGCGTGATCGTCGGCACTATCGTAACCGGTATCTTTGTGGCCATCTCCATGACCACCGGTGGCGGCGCCTGGGATAACGCCAAGAAGTACATCGAAGATGGTCATCATGGCGGCAAGGGTGGCGAAGCCCACAAGGCAGCTGTTACCGGCGACACCGTTGGCGACCCCTACAAGGATACCGCCGGCCCGGCCGTTAACCCGATGATCAAGATCATCAACATCGTCTCGCTGCTGATCGTTCCGCTACTGGCCAAGATGATGTAAGAGGCGGTCAGGTATAAAGTTAAAAATGAAAGCGGCAGGGGATTAACTCTCCTGCCGCTTTTGTGTTGCCCCCTGTGTTTTCTTTAGAAGAGACCATAGCCCGGAAATGGTTTTTTATTACACAAAACTGATTATATTTGTTAATGTCTCTCGTTCAAACAAACGTCAAAAGGAGTTCGTAATGCGGAAATATGTCATGGTTATAATCGGGTTGCTGCTTGCACAGCTCATGGCTGGTTGTGGAGGGAATTCCTCCTCTACTACTAATTATTTCAGCACAATAATTTCCGGGATTACCCCGGAAACTATTGTGGCTGGTGAAGTTTCCTCCGGAATGACTTTGTATTTAAAGGATATCACTGGTACGACGACAATTCAGTTTACCGGCGCTACCGCCTATTCAATGACACAACCTTCGGGCAGTATAAAAACAGGGACTTGGCAGGTTGCTGGCGGGAATATTGTTCTGACCGACGGGTCCGGAACGAAACAGACATTCTCTCGAATCCAAAAAGAAGACACGGCTAAATATTGGCTCGTCTTCGATACAAGTACAAACACCATCAGCAGGTTGTATTCTGATCTGGCGTCGGCGTTGGCCTATCATCCTGAGTTGATGGGCGGTTCGATTCAGGGAACTCCGCTCAATCTGACCACGGCCTCAGTTACCAGCATCCCCTATGGCAGCAAATCAGGTGTTGCCGGTATTACAGACAGTTCTGGAAATCAGGCTCTGTTTAACCGGCCAATGAGTATTACAACTGATGGGATAAATTATTACGTGGCGGATTATGCCAACCATGCCATCCGCAAAATTGACCCATCAACAGGGGCTGTCTCGATATTCGCAGGAAGCGGAAGCGGTGCGGCCGGTTTTGCTGATGGTACAGGAACAGCAGCATCTTTCAACCAGCCTACCGGTATTACTACCGACGGCACAAATCTGTACGTGGCCGATTATGCTAACCACACTATCCGACAGATTGTAATCAGTACTAAAGAGGTCACAACCATTGCGGGCGCTGCTCTGGTCGCCGGTACAGTAGACTCCACCTTGGGAGGAACGCTCGCACGATTCAACCTCCCCATGGGAATCACCACTGATGGCACCAACCTGTATGTTGCCGATTACGGAGATCATTCCATCCGCAAAGTCGTAATTTCAACCCATGCCGTTTCGACAATTGCAGGTTTTGCTGGCTATCTCGGCGTTGCCGATGGATATTATGTTAATGCACGTTTTAATGGACCGTCTCGCCTTACCATGGACGGCTCTAATCTTTATGTTACGGATTACGCCAATCACACTATCCGTAAAATTGTAATTGCAACAGGATTTGTTTCGACCTTGGCGGGTAATTCAGCCGTTTTATCAAGTCAAGATGGTATTGGCTTGGCAGCAACTTTCTATCACCTGGGTGGAATTACAACCGATGGTACTGATTTGTATGTGGGGGATTTCAACGATTTATTCACAAATGGCGATGGTACCATTGCAACCCCCTGGCGAACGTATATCCGGAAGATAAATATCAAAAACAAGCAGGTGACTACCATTGCAGGTGGTGATGCTTCAGCCCAGTTTGCGGTTGCTGGCACAGGAACCGTCGCAAGATTTGTTACACCATTCGGTATTACAACTGACGGAAAAAGCCTGTTAATCACAAACGCAAATGTTAACAATATCAGCCAAATAAAGTGATATCGGTCGAGCAGGGCTCTCAGAATAAAAAGATATGCAACGTCCTTTGCACTGATTTCCCTGGGAGCCCCGGAGTATGTGTTTATATTGAAAAGTCGGCTTAGGTTCCCGTGTGGGCAAGCAGTTCGTTGACAACGACTCCGGCCATGGTCAGTCCGAAAATAGAAGGGATAAAGGAGACGCTCCCCAGGATAACCCGCCGGTTTTCGCACCTGAAAGCCTGTTCTTCACGGTTGGGACAGATGCACTGGCTGCCGCAATGGCTTACGGTTGCATCGAGTTCGCGATGTCCCTCGGTAGAGTAGACCACCTGCACACCGCTTTCGATGCCGGCCTTGCGCAGGATTTTGCGCATGCTGCGGGCCATGCGGCAGTTGCGGGTGGCGGAGATGTCCGCTACATGGATCTTGGTGGGATCAAGTTTGTTGGCCGCCCCCATGCTGGAGATGACGGCGATGCCCTGCTCACGGCAGATCGTAATCAGGGCGGCTTTGGCGGTGAAGTGGTCGATGGCGTCCAGCACGTAATCGGGGCGGGGCGTGAGGAGTTGTCCGGCGTTCTCCTGTGAGAAGAAGGTCTTGATCGGCGTAAGTGCAACGTCAGGATTGATGTCGAGCAATCGCGAGGCCATGACTTCCACCTTGGCTTGACCAACGGTACTGGTGAGGGCGTGGATCTGACGGTTGACGTTGGTCAGGCAGATGTCGTCGAAATCCACCAGGGTAATCCGGCCGATACCGGCCCGCCCCAGAGCTTCCGCGGCGTAGCTGCCAACGCCGCCGATACCGCAGATCATAACGTGTTTGTGCCGCAAGGTAGTGAGACCGTCGCTGCCGATCAGGAGTTGCGTTCTTGAAAAGCGATGGAGCTTCATGGGTGTATCTCCGCTGGTGCTGAATGAACAAGTCGGTTATTGAGCATTCTGGAATCGTACTGTTGGATGATGGCTTTGAGCTGTCGTTCCATGGCAGCAGCCGGAGAAACAGACTCATTGAGCAGGTTGTGCTGCAACAACGGGTCCCTGGAAATCTGATACAGGGCCATGCTTTTTTCACCGTCGAATGACAACATAAAGTCATTCCTGAAGTATTGGTAAACGCCACCCAGGTAATTTACCGCAAAACCCTGGTTAGCCGAATCAAATACACTGGAACCAAAGGCGGTGAAAGGTCGTTTGACACCCAGATAGTCGAGAAGTGAAGGCATGATGTCGGTCTGCTGCGTTACCCGTTGACGTGATCCTTTCATGTTGCTGTCTCCCGGATGAAAGAATATCAGCGGTATCCGGTACATTCCAGCCCTGGTGCTGTACTCCAATGACTGGCCCACTGCCGTGTGGTCAGCTACAAGCACAAAAAGGGTGTGTTTGTACCAGGGTGCTGTCGAGATGGTTTGGAAAAAACGTCCCAAGGCATAGTCAGTATAGCCGATTGACTGCAGCAGCGGGTTTGGGGCCGAAGAAAACTTTTTCTTGTGGCGCTCCGGGACATTGTAGGGATGATGTGATGATAGCGTGAATACGGAGCTGAAGAATGGTTCCGGAAATGTTTTCAACGTTTCTGCATAAAACTGAAGAAATTCCTCATCATAGATGCCCCATTTTCCGTCAAATGCCGCAGGCCCCTGGTATTCATTCAATCCGTAATAATGCTTTATGCCGGCTATATGGGAAAAGTCATCAAACCCCATGGTACCGTTTCGCCCCCCATGGAAAAATGAAGTGTGATAGCCCTCCGCGGAAAGTATGGCTGGCATGGCCATGATACTGTTTCCGGAATACTGGGACGAGATATACGGCTCATCCATCAATCCCGGGATTCCCGCAAATAGTGCCGGCAGGGCGTGCATCGAAGTTTTTCCATTGGCAAAGGCATTTTCGAATACCAGGCTATCCCGGATAATGCGGTCCAGGCAGGGAGTGTAGCCTTTACCATTGTTGAGCGCCCCGATAAATTCCTTTGAAAAGCTTTCGAGGATAATTACCACGACATTATCAGTGCGATGGATGCCCGCAGCAGGGAAGCGCTGCTCCGGATCGTACAGCCGCGAAAGAGTGCCTTCATCGAAATACCGTTTGGCACTATAATGCTCTGTTTTAAACGTATGGAGGATGCAAAACGGGGTGTTGAGGAGCAACGGTATGTTCTGTGTTGCCGCATAACGGCCTGCAGTTATTATGCGAATCGGTTTCACCCCCATGCCACGCGCGCCCAGAAACAACACGCCACATACCAGCAAAAACAGCAGCAGAACCATGCAGTGCAGCTTCAGAGAGAAGGCGTATCGCTCCACATGCCTATGAAAGAAACGTGTATATACGAATAACCCCGTCGTGATAAAAACGCCCCACACCAGGCCGATGTACCAGAAGTCGTGGATGAATTGCGGCAGCAGGGTCGCCACATCATCGCTCATGAAGATGAAATGGAACAGGTCGGCGGTGGAACGTTTACCAGTGTATTTGAAATATTCCGTATCGCAGAGATTTATGAGGAGCAGGGTGGCGTTGATGATGATAAAGGAAACATCGGCAGCACGTCTGTAATGCCTGTTGTGAACGAAATTGAAAGGGAGCAGGAACGCCGCCAGAAATGGCAGATTGAACAGGATAATTGCCGAAAAATCAAAGCGGATTGCATACAGGAACACTTTCACCAGTTCATCTGGTGAAGCTCCGGAAAATGCAGCTTGATTTAATGCATAGAACAACCCTCTGCACAGGCTGTACAGCACCAGGATTATCAGGAGTCTGGAGAGTGTGTTCGTTATCTGCCTGAGATAGGTGGGCATGTCATCCGTTCTTAATTCACTGCAACTGAGTCATTTTAATCCTGCAATGTCTGTAGGGACTCACATTTCCCAACATCTTTATTGAAATCAACAAAAAATATGGCTAACTCCTTTATTTCCTCACCCATACTTTTTTTGTATCGGCTCTTCGTCACCGCGCGTGGGTAATGGTATAGTGGGCCTTTAATCCATTACCC
>JACAAY010000096.1 GCA_013377095.1 Desulfuromonadales bacterium | reverse complement strand
ACTCGCGAATCTCCCTCATGATCCGATATGCCTTGAGCAGGTCTTCTTTCTTCAGCTGTGTTGACATGGTTTCTCCTTTAAAATCTGATTACTCGCTGTAATTTATGATAAATTGTGCCAGCTCATGTTTTTAGTCATCAGCTCATGTTTTCATAGCCCCCCCTCATTTTCTTAATTTTTTGAATGACCGGGATCGGTATCGCGTACAAAAATATGATTTTCGGCCGCCTTTAACATAACCCGGTCTATATCTATGGTTAGTGGACCTTCCATTTCCAACCAGACCCTGGGACGGTCAGATCCATTAAATTCAAAATTCCGTTCTCCATCGAAGGCGATTGTTCCCCGGAGTGTCTCAAGCGCGTTAATTTCCTTGGGATGGATTTCCTTCAGTTCCACGACCCCGACCGGCTCCATCAGCCCCGGAGCGATGGGAACTGACACGGTGAACATGCCCTCGCCCGGAGGAGCCAGACGCAACCGCAACCCATAGGCAGCCCAGCGATTGACCGGATGGACGTATGCTGCAATGGTGGAAAGGCCGATGGATGCGGGTGAGGCAAAGGTGACGAAGAGCTCCCTCAGGCACTTCGGTTGCCAGAGAGCCCGCGTTCCTATCCAGCATTCCGTTGAAACACAGAGATCAACGAGAGCAATTTCATGTCCGGCGCCATTAAGATCGACATGCAGAACCTTGTTCCGCAAGCTCACATCCGCAGCCCGGACCCTGTCAGTTGCCACCAGGCCGGCAGCAAGCCCGGCTATGGTGGCCTCCCTGATTTCAGGGAACGTATTGTTGGTTCCCGTGGAAAGCGCAATCAGTGGGGTTTTTTTACACACCTTGGCCACGACACGATGGGTGCCGTCTCCCCCCATAACGATAATGACCGCTACACCAAGCGTAACCATCCGTTCAACGGCACGAATCGTATCCATTTCCGTAGACTCAATCGACATGTCCAGGAAATGCACTTCCGGCCAATGACGGGCATGATGGGCCCTACTGGTTTCCAAAGCATGATGGATCCGGGCAGTTATCCCTCCCGTATCCGGCATCATAACGACTTTCTCCACCCCGACACTCCCCAGGGCAGAGAGAATTCGCTGAACCATATTGCTCTTTTCAACCATGGGGAAAACCGAGGCTTGCGCAACCAGACGTCGCACATCACGCCCTGAGGCTGGGTTCGCCAGGATGCCGACAATTGGTTTGTCATGTTTGTAGTTTTTCATAGTCAGCCCGGTAATCTCTGGTAAGAATCATGCTCGAATGTCGCTTCTTTTCATGTATAGAGCACGAGACATGCCAGCCCACAATCGCAACGCCTGCCGCAAGTGAATTGCGGCGCTACTTACGTGTCAACCGCCAGCTAAAATGCTGTTTAAAAAGACTTTTTATGTAGTCTATTTTTTCTACGCTGCAGTACAAAGATTTTGTGGAGAAAATGTTTCTGCGGAAATGCTCTTGAGCAACGACAAGGAGCGGGGAAATACATGAGAAATGCGACAGGTGTTCGGAATTAAACGATACAAGTGTAGCGCAGCAATTCTGGACAAGTTGGACTTGCGCTCGGCAGATCCTGGCTCTTCGGTTGGGATGAGTTTGCGGGAGCAGCCTTCTGATGAAAGAGGGAAGAAATGTGGGTGGGGAAATAGCAGTGAAAGTGAAAAAATCAGGGTGCGCCCAGAAAAGTACACACCCTGGAGAGAAACTCTGCCGGAGCATCGACATGCAGCCAATGTCCGGCGCCCTGGACAATATCCAGCCGAGCATGTGGGAAAAAACGGTTTATCTCTACCAAATCCCCTGTATCCATATAATCCGAGTTTCCACCCTTGAGGAAGAGGGTCGGCTTGTCGAAACACGCATCTTCGTCTAAACTTTTATTAATATCTCCATAGTGCAGCGCAATACTTTTCAGATTCATTCTCCATCTGAAGCACCCCCTATCGTCCCGCGTCAGGTTTTTCAGGAGGAACTGGCGCATGATCTGATCAGGGATTGCCTCCAGGAGGGCATTGTCGATTTCCCTGCGTTCCGTAAACGGTTCGAGTCGCAAGGAGACGAGCGCCTGAATGATCTTACCGTGCCGGTCTTGATACTCCTTTGGGGCAATATCCACAACCACAAGTTTTTCAAGTCGCTCTGGCCAGGCAAGGGCAAAATGCATGGCAACTTTACCTCCCATGGAGTGGCCCAGCAGGTATGCTGAAGCAAGACAATGCTCATCCATGAAAACCTTCAGATCTTCGGCCATGAGCTGATAATTGAAATCGTCACTGTGTGGTGATGCACCGTGATTGCGCAGGTCAACGACGAACGCACTGAAATGAGCGCCGAGTTTTCTGCCCAAGGTCCGCCAGTTGTCCGATGATCCGAAAAGACCGTGCAGAATTATCAACGGAGAGCCTTCTCCGTAGCGCTCACAGTGAAGGTGCATGGCTTATTACTCACCTGTCCAGGACATGAAGGCCACGCTCAACTCTCCAACAGATTGACAACGACTCGTCCGCGAACGTGCCCTTGCAGGATCGCATGGATTTCCTTCTCAAGGTCATGAAGGGTGCACTCCTGTGCGATAGTATCCAGATTATCAAGTTTCCATTCATGCGCGAGCTTCTCCCAGACAGCACGCCGCGGCTCCATTGTACACTGGACTGAATCTACCCCCATCAGACTGACACCGCGCAAGATAAACGGCAGCACACCGACCGGCATCTCCAGCGAACCAACCAAGCCACAGCAGGTGACAGTTCCGTCATAACGGGTCGCCTTGATAGCTGCACCCAACATGTCACCACCCACCACATCGACAACACCGGCCCAGCGTTCCGCCATGAGAGGTTGCTCCCCTCCTGCCGTGACCGCTTCCCGACTGATCACTTCGGCAGCACCAATGGAATGGAGATATGTTGTTTCCGAGGCCTTTCCGGTGGCCGCAACAACCCGATATCCAGTCTTGGCCAGGATCGCAACGGCAATACTCCCTACTCCACCGGTGGCACCGGTCACCAGAATCTCACCATCCTCCGGTTGCACACCGTTACGGACAAGCTTCCGGACGCATAGTCCAGCGGTAAGCCCGGCAGTTCCCAGTACCATACTCTCACGCAAGGTGAGTCCATCAGGCAGGGGTACTGCCCAGCACGAGGGTACGCTCACATATTGCCCAAATCCACCTGGAGTATCCATTCCCAGGTCATAGCTGGTCACAATCACCTTGTCGCCCGGTTTATAGCTGCCATCGCGGCACTCAACCACTTCTCCGGCAACATCAATGCCCGGAGTGTGGGGGTATTTTTTTGTTATTCCAAATTGACCGGTTGCAGAAAGGGCATCCTTGTAGTTGAGTGATGAATAGTGGACTTTTATCAGAAGATCTCCAGCCGGCAGATCCTCAATCGAACGCGTCCCAACGGTACAAGAAAAGCTATCTGATTCCCTTTTCTCAACTATCAATGCGGTGAATGTTCGAGCAGCCATAATTTTCTCCTATTGTTCATTTGGTTTATTTTACCACCTGCAAATGACGCCACAGTCTTGTCACGTATGCTCACCCAGCAGGAACCATGATCAAAAAGTGAATTCCGTCACATGACACCTCATACAATGTCCAGTGACACTGTTACCGCAGCCACGGCGACAACGATGCTGTCCCCCTCCCCCAAGGCAGGAAGATTTAGACCCTGTACCGAGAGTCCACCGCTAACCACTTCAAGCTCACGTGAACCGAAGGGAAGAACCTTCAGTACCTCTCCGGCATCGACTTCCTCCGGCTTCGGGCAACCAATCTTCACCGACACGTGCATCCGATCAGGATCCTCCATGCCCAGTATGTCAAACAAACCACACAGGCAATTACGTGAAACCGCTTCCTGAACCGCTCTCCTGGCTGCCTTTGTTACATCCCCCCCATGGAGATCGGATCCATATCCCATTTCAACGATAAAGCGTTTGCGTGACATACTGTTCCTCCGTTTTCATAACCACCCCCTGATTGCAGAGGGCGTTTAACGCGTGACAATCGTTAAAAGACTACCTTCTTCTCCATTTTTTGAGCGTATGCGGTGTATCACCGAAGAGTCAAAATAGATGCTGTCCCCCTCGGATAGCGTGATGCTCTTGTCGCCAAGAATCAGTTCAACGGAGCCCTTTGTAACGAAGAGAAATTTCTCGCCATCGTGGCTGTAGGAAATCTCCTCGCTGGTTTTATCGCTAACCGTCAAGAATAACGGCTCCATTTTTTTGTTTTTCGTGCGGTATGCAAGGGCTTCGTAGGAGTACCCGGTAGTGGCACCCAGGGGAGCAAATAGCTTTGAGAGGGATTTCCGCTGATTGGCGTGGACAATTTCAAAACCGGAATCATCCTCGACTTCGGTAAAGAAATAGCCAATCTTGACGTCAAAAAAATTTGCGATTTTTGAAAGGGTGGCAATGGGGGGCGATACATGGTTGTTTTCAACCTGTGATATCAACGCCGGAGAAAAGCCGACTTCATCGGCAACCGTCTGGAGGGTCAGTTTTCGTGATTGGCGAAGCTTCTTGATTTTTGAACCTATATCGAGGCTGTTCATGGGAGTACCTGTGTAATACCTGACTGAATTTTAAGATCGCATGCTGCATATGCAACATACAAAAAACCAAAAAACAAACTAAGCTGTATCAATAGTTGCCCGCCCGTAGCGTTTCATCCACCAGCGCACACCCCTGCCAGGTTCCGCGTCTTCGCAGTTCATTAATGATCACATACCACATCTGGTTATTTTTTAATCCCCAGGCAGGTGCAACCAGCTGGTCAAGGGGAGCGGAACCATACAGTCGCTGTATGGAAATATGGGCCGGGAGACGCTCAAGGAAATCACAGACCGCTGCCACATACTCCTCACACGAAATCAGCCTGAGCTGCTTGTTTTCGTAGAGTTCCGCCAATCTGGTTCCCCGTACCGCGTGGAGCTGGTGAATCTTCAAAGAATTCAGTGGCAATCCCGCCATCAGGTCTGCTGTTTTCAGAAACGATGTGCGCGAGTCACCGGGAAAACCGTAGATCAGATGGGTGCAGATATCAATTCCGCGCCCGGCCACTCGCTCAACCGCTTTCAGGTATTCGGCCAGAGTATGCCCCCTGTTCATCCATTTGAGAGTAGAAGCATCCATGGACTGCAGTCCCAACTCGATACAGACGTAATGAGTTCGTGCAATTTCCGTGAGAAGCGCGAGAGCATCATCTCCCAGTGCATCCGGCCGAGTCCCGACGGAAATGCCGATCACATCAGGGCAGGTAAGTGCACGGGTATACATGTCACGCAGCCTGTCCACCGGTGCATAGGTGTTGGTAAATTTCTGGAAATAGATGATAAACTTTTCACTGCCCAACCGACGGCGATGGTACGCCATGCCATCAATCATCTGCTTTTCCTGTGAAACATCCGCTTTCGTCCCTTCCGGTGAAAACGAGTTATTATCGCAGAAAATACAGCCGCCGGTTCCTTTGGTACCATCGCGGTTCGGGCAGGTGAAACCGCCATCCACATTGACCTTGCTGACCCGACAGCCAAACCTGAGACGCAGATGGGAGCCGTAGGAATTAATCAGGAGATCTTTGTGGATAGATTCATGAAACATCATTTCTCCGGTGTGCGGGCAGACTCAGGAACATATTTTCACTCGATAACACCGTCCAAGGGGCTTGATGCCGTTGCATACAGTTTCCGGGGGATACGCCCGGCCATAAAGGCGAGCCGACCTGCCCGGACCGCCAGATTCATGGCTTCTGCCATGGCAATGGGGTCCTTTGCTCCGGCAATGGCGGTATTCATCAACACACCGTCACACCCCAGCTCCATGGCGATTGCCGCATCGGACGCGGTTCCAACCCCCGCATCGACGATCACCGGTACGCTTACGGTTTCCAGAATGATCCTGATATTGAACGGATTCCTGATACCGAGACCACTGCCAATGGGTGCTCCAAGAGGCATGACGGCGGCACATCCGATATCCTGCAGTTTCCTGCAGACAATGGGATCATCCGATGTGTAGGGAAGAACCGTAAAGCCCTCCTTGACCAGCGTCTTGGCAGCTTTAAGCAATTCCTCGTTGTTCGGAAAGAGAGTCTTTTCATCTCCCAGCACCTCAAGTTTGATGAAGTCGGATAACCCTGCCTCTCTGGCCAAACGGCAGGTTCGAACGGCGTCATCCGCGCTATAGCAGCCGGCGGTATTGGGAAGGAGCGTGTATTTCTTCAGATCGATATGGTCGAGCAGCGATTCCTTATTCCTGTCGGAAACGTTTACCCTTCGCACCGCCACGGTCACGATTTCCGCCCCCGACTTTTCAATAGCCATGGCCATCTGCTGAAAGCTTTCATACTTTCCGGTGCCAACCATCAGCCTGGAATTGAATACCCTCCCGGCAATGATCAACCTGTCATCTTTATTCATCATGGGGCTTCTCCGTGCAGTCTTCCGTATGTTCACGAATGCTGTGGCTGATTCTCATGGCGCAGAAGTTGGGACCGCACATGGAGCAGTAGTGGGCCTCTTTTTCCGATTCCCCTGGCAAGGTCTCATCGTGAAAACGCTGCGGTTTTTCCGGATCAAGAGCCAGACTGAACTGATCCTTCCAGCGGAATTCAAAGCGCGCCTTGGACAGGGCATTGTCACGCACCTGGGCACCCGGGTGGCCTTTTGCCAGGTCGGCGGCATGGGCCGCGATCTTGAAAGTGACAATGCCGTCCTTGACGTCATTTTTGTCCGGCAGACCGAGATGTTCCTTCTGTGTAACGTAACAGAGCATGGAAGTACCCAGCCAGCCGATCATTGCGCCGCCGATGGCTGATGTAATGTGGTCGTAACCCGGCGCCACATCGGTGACAAGCGGTCCGAGGGTATAAAAAGGAGCTTCATGACACTGTTCCAGCTGCAACTCCATATTTTCCCTGATGAGATGCATGGGTACATGCCCCGGTCCCTCGATCATGGTCTGGACGTCATGTTTCCAGGCCAGCTGCGTCAGTTCACCCAGGGTCTTCAACTCAGCGAACTGAGCCTCATCATTGGCGTCATGCAACGAACCGGGACGCATACCGTCTCCGAGGGAAAAACTGACATCATAGGCTTTCATGATCTCGCAGATCTCCTCAAAGCGAGTGTACAGGAAGCTCTCCTGTTGATGGGCCAGGCACCACTTGGCCATGATCGAACCGCCACGGGAAACAATTCCGGTCAGACGCCTGTTTGCAAGAGGCACGTGCCCGTACCTCACCCCGGCATGGATGGTAAAGTAATCAACCCCCTGCTCAGCCTGTTCGATCAGCGTGTCGCGGAACAGCTCCCAGGTCAGGTCCTCGGCCACACCATCCACCTTCTCCAGGGCTTGATAAATCGGGACCGTGCCAATAGGAACAGGGCTGTTGCGCAGTATCCATTCACGGGTGTCGTGAATATTAGGACCTGTGGAGAGATCCATCACCGTATCCGCCCCCCAGCGGATCGCCCAGATCATTTTTTCAACTTCATCCATGACGGACGAAGCAAGCGCCGAGTTGCCGATGTTGGCGTTGATTTTCACCAGGAAATTGCGCCCGATGATCATTGGTTCCACTTCCGGATGGTTAATATTGACCGGTATGATGGCACGGCCGCGAGCTATTTCCGAGCGAACGAATTCCGGGGTGATAATTTCGGGAATGGTGCTACCCGGATTCCTAGCAGTGTGTTGGCGCAACAACTGTTGATCCACCAGTTCCCGATTCTGATTTTCCCGAATAGCCACAAATTCCATTTCCGGAGTAACAATACCCTTTCGGGCATAATGCATCTGGGAAACATTGCATCCGGACTCCGCACGACGCGGAGTGTGACATCCGGTGAATGCTAAAAAGGCTGGTTCTCGTTCAGCCGTACGGCTCCTTTCTGGGATAAATGCCGGGTTTGAAGACACTGTGGTATCGTTGCGCTCGATGATCCATTTTTCACGAAGACACGGCAGTCCGGAGCTAATATCAATCTGCACAGATCCATCGGTATAGGGTCCGGATGTATCGTACACAAAGATTGAACTGCTGTTGCTTGGGGAACTTGCGGGCGCTCTGCAACTTTGAAAAATCTCCCGCATCGGCACCAGCAGATCGGGGCGTGAGCCCGCCACATAGGATTTTCGGGAGTTGGGAAAAGGCGTAACCCCTGCCTCACATACCAGCAGGCTTTCACTCTTTGAACATTCAAGATTTTCTATCATGCGTTATGAACTCCTTTTTTCATCCTTCCACTGTCCAGAGCACCCAACCGATTATTCAGAACAACCCTTAAAGCGGCTTATTTCGTACGTTATCGCCTGGACGGTGTCATTCAACGAATGCCCACCCATGTCGTGCAGGTGGGCATTGAGACAGATCAGTATGCTATCGAGCAGGCTGTTCGCCTGCCTAATCCGCTCTTCCTGATATCGGATTTCGGCACAAAGCCAACCAATATATTTTTCATTCAATGGCAACCCTGCCACCATGACCGTCTCCATAAGTATTTTTCTTTCCTGTAACTGCTCACTCGTTTTTGTACGACATGCAAAGCTGGAACTAGCTATGGTTACGGGTATAGCAAAAAGAGAACCAATACATCTCAAGCAAGACAATTCATTTCCATATCTGTTAACCAACCGTAAATACGATCTATTTGCAGACAAGTTTTGAGCAACACATTTTAGACAGTTGCACACAAGCTCTTGCTGCACCAACTGAACAGGCAATGCACTACAACTGTTTCAACCGTAGCTGCAACACGTGTAGCATCGCCAAATCATTTGCCAATCCCTGCAATTGAGTTCTTGAGGGTGGTTGGGGTTATGTCAAACTGCGAATAGGTATGATTAATTGGAGTGGGAAAAGAAAAGAGGATATACGGGTAGTATGTGAAATAAATTCGGGAAAGAGTTGTACTGACTGCATCAAGACTTAAGAAAGATAAATACTGTCTCTGTCAACGGTGATGTCTATTCCATTTCATTCGGCGGAATAATGGAATGCTTTCTCATTTTTCTATACAGGGTCGAGCGGCTCATCCCCAGCTCTAGCGATGCATCGGTTATGTTCCACTTGTGTTTTCTCAAAACGCCGTAAACAGCTGCGTGCTCAGGATCATCCAACTGCTCTGGTGAACTTTCAACAACAGCACAATCAATCATAAACGTAGCTTGAACTGGAGTAGTATTTCGGATGATATCGGGAGGGAGGTCAGCGATTCCAATGACACCATTTTCGCTGACCGCTATACAGTAGCGCAACACATTACGCAGCTGCCTGATATTGCCCGGCCAGGAGTAATTGAGCAGTATTCCGAACGCATCTTCTGCTATGCGCACCTTACTATTTTCCGCCTCGGCGGCAATTACGTTCTCGATCAGCAACGCCCTGTCCTGTCGTTCACGTAACGGGGGCAGAGTGATGGTAACTCCATTGAGTCGATAATACAGATCCTCCCGAAACTGTCCGTTACTGACGAGTTCCTCAAGGTTGCGCAAAGTGGCACAGATAACATGCAGATCCACTTTCATCGGTGCTTCACTGCCAAGAGGCAGGATCTCCTTCTCAGCCAGAACGCGAAGCAGCCTGGTCTGGAGATTGAGGGGCATATCACCGATCTCGTCCAGAAACAAGGTCCCTCCATCAGCCTGCAAAACCTTACCTCGCATCCCCTTACTGTTTGCTCCGGTAAATGCTCCCTGCTTGTAACCAAACAGTTCACTTTCTATCAACGACTCGGGAATGGACGCACAGTTCAGCGCGACAAAAGGCTTTGCGGCCCGCTCGCTTGCCTGGTGCACCGCCTGGGCAAAGACCTCTTTACCGGTGCCCGTCTCCCCAATGAGAAGAAGGGAAATATCCTTGTTCATCACTCTCCTGGTGCACTTAACATTGTGCATCATCTGCGGATCGGTACCCGCCAGATATTCAAGAGTGAGGTAGGTTCCGGGTTTTTGCCTTGCTGGCAATGCCTTGTCCACCGAGCCCTTTATTTCCATTACACGAATCTTGCTCATTTCCGGAGCACGGAAGGTTGCATAGTATTGCAGACCGGCATCCATGGCGCGAATGGGGAGGATAGTCGTCGTCTTGTTAAGCGCATGATTCATGAGATCATCAAAACTCAAATCGAAAACTTCACTGATCAGTTTGTTCTCAGGGTTATTTCCTTCCCCTCTGAACAGTTCTCTCGTAGCGCTCTCATTAGCGGCAATGATATACCCTTCGGAGTCCACGGCCACAATATTCTCGGTCACCACCTCAACAAATGCCTGCATGCTGTTAAAACGGATAATCCAGCTGTCCTTGTACAGACGGAGAAAATAGGCGTTTTCAATCAACCGTGCGGAAGTATTCACCATTTGCAAGGCAAGCATCTGGGAACTCTTGTTTTCCGGCGGACGCAGGAGAGAAATATCAAGGGTTCCAAGCAGGGATCCGTCCGACAAAAAGAGAGGAGTAGTTGAACAACTGAGTCCGATGTGCCTGGCGCGAAAGTGTTCATCCCGGTGGATGACTATTGCTTTCCTCTCTTCTATGCAGGTGCCCATCCCGCATGTGCCTTCGATTGACTCCGACCAGACCGAGCCCAGGAAAAGGCCGGCATCCCTGTTTTCCCGTTCATCCTTGGGATCGCCAAGAAAATCAATCGTAACGCCATTTGCGTCACCAAGAAGAATGCAATAACCGGCTGAAGAAACCTTTTCATAAAGACTCTTCATACCGGACCTGGCAATGAGAAGAAACTCCTCCAGGGGTTCCTGATATTCACGGAGGGCCCGACCGGTTAAAATCCTTGGTTTGTTTTTTGTAGAGGGATCGAGATTGTATTTGGCGAGACAGCGTTGCCATGAACTGGAAATTTGAATCTCTGACTTACCGCTCTTAGTTGTGATACTACTGGAATCTGCGGAGCGGAATACCTTGTCGACATGCTGATTCATACCTTGTCCCCACACAGCCATGTTTCCCCCCTAAACGCAGATTGGAACCGGCAATACTATAACACGCATACTACTCATTTTCTAGATCCACATACACGACAGGGCACATCATGCAGCTATCCCTGAGAGCAACAAAAGTTGCCTCCCGGTTTCACATGATGTGCCCGAACGCATCTGACACCTGGAAACAATTCGATTGAACTGGCTCAGATATTTGCGCCGTCAAAACCCTCAACTCTGGAACATCTCATCTCCGCTTTTAAACTCAAGTCCGGGATGATTATCAAAGCGAACAACACCAACGGCAGCTTTATTTCCCACGGCTTTCTTTACTGCAGCTACGCCTTCGACGCCAAAACCGGCGCAGAGTTCAATAGCGACAACACCCTGGTCCGCCAATTTCTTTGCCACCTCAACTGCATCCGCATAATTCTTCACCCCGACCACTGTCAATTCAACGACCGGAGTTGCAATAACCGCCTGATGTTGTGCCGCATCAGCTTCGGGTGCAACAAAGACAAAAGCTGCTTTTAATCCCATAACGCAATCTCCTTATCGATTATACCGGTGGATATACTGATTCTGGCTCAGGCCATTTGAAGTCAGGAACAAGATTGTAAATTTCCGCGATAACACCAAGATCTTTTCTGGAATCCAGATAGGTATATGTCAAGCCTTCCCAGGTTCCCCCCTGCAGAACCGGGCGACCTTTTTCGCGGTAAAACTCAACCGTTTTTTCGTAGCTGTCCGTGCCAAATGCCACGTGATGAAGACCTTCTCCATGTTCCTTAAGAAAATCCGCGTAGATACTTTTGTCATCCTTGGGCTCGATAATTTCCCACTGAACGCCGCCGATATCGGCCAACGCCAGGCGCATGGCATACTGCACCGGTTTGCCTTCAATGATCATATCGCTCACGGTATCCTGATTGAATTCATATATTGACCATGGCCCGATCCCGTAGTCATCCGCATATTTGCGAACCGTAGCGTCACAATCTTTTACAACCACAGCTATCTGTAGAACACCGGTAAATACAGGCTTATCCAACATTTAATCCTCCTAGATTTTTCCACTTCTTTACCAGTTAACACCTACGTTGCTGCTATTAAAAATTGTCAAAATCGATATCCGCATCGAACACAACTATGCCACCCTTTTTCATCAACTGCTTCACAACGGGAAGAAACGCATTTATGTTTTCTTCTTTGTCGATGAATTCGGCGATCAGTGGCTGACATACAGAGGCAGCAACGCCGAGGTTGAGTGTTTTGCATCCAGGGCAGCAGAAACCAAAACCTTCAGTGCCATGGAAGACCATCGCACCGGCTAAGCCCATTGCGTGAGCCTTTTTAACGATTACCTCATACAGATAGTCTTTTTCCTGATGGGTATACTTATTGAGATAAATTCTCAGCACCTTGCCTTTACCTTGATATTTCATAAGAACTCCCTAGAGTGCGTTTTAGTCAACCATACTCAATTCACGCTAAACTAATAGTAATGCAATTATTGAACGCTCCCGCCTTGTTTAATTAAGAGTACCTGGTAGAGGACGAACACCCTTTTGTGATGACAACCAAATACTCATAAACATGACAGGAGTAACTCTTTACTTGAGATATTGCGTCAGATTCAGAAACTCCGGCTTGAACATCAGGTTGAGACACAGGGTACCGATGCAGATAGCAGTTGCCGGCGGATCCATATGGGTACTTGCATGGTTATAAAACAGTCTCGCACAGAGTTCTTGAAGCATCGCACCTAACACCCCGGCAATAAGACCAACTACCATTGAGCCGCTCAAAAGGAAGGCCAATGCAGTCAAGATTGCCTGGCAGTGCCAGATGGGCACCTTCTGGATCGAACCGCTTGCGCATTGGAGGCAGATAAGTTGAAAGATAGCAATGGCCCACCCGATGATCAGGGGAACTACAAATGCGCCGGCCCCGGAGATCTTGCCGGCTGCCGCCAGGGGATCAAGAACGGGTTTGATGACGGAGACTAGTCCTAAAGACAGAATGCTCCAAGCGATCGCAAGGACAATGAGCTTGCTCCAGGGAGATTGCCAACCGGCCCAGGAAATAGAGTAATTGGCGGTGCCCAGCAGACCGTTAGTCTTGATAGATTCCTTAGATCCGAAGACACCCTCTTTGAAGAACATGAATCGGAGGATAAAACCGAGAAATACCAGATTGAAGGCAATCATATCAGTCTGGTTGATAATGGGAATCAGTGCCTCCAACTGCAAGAAAGCATGCGCTACCAGCGAATATATGCCGCCGAAAAGGAGAACATCCCACGAGGTATCGACCATGGGAGAAAGAATGTCCTTCGCCGCCCCACCGGGATGGTTCTTCTTGTAGCCTGCCGCATAGGCTGCTGCAGCGAGCCCAGCGCCGAAGCCGCCCACATGGGGTCCAAATATGGGCCCGAGGCCGACCTGCAGAAGCATGAAATCAGACCCGCCCGACATAACGATTACACAGCCGACAAGAACAATAAGCGCACAGATAATGATTGCCCACAAAGCGCCAAAGGCCGCACCAGCAATGCCCCCTCCAAAAACAAACAAAAGCGTCGTTGCACTCCATGGTTCCATAGTAGCAACTCCTTTTCTATAAATTTTTCTAGTTATCAGCACACGTCAAATTGACGTTTCATCAAGTTGGTTACTTTAGCACTAACATCAAAAAAACTAGCAAATCAGCCCTGATTAAAACCCTAGATATAATTGTGTGTCAGGAAGGGAACAGCCTCCCCTCCTGGCACAACAACCAATTTCACCCTCTAATTGGGACTTACAATGATCTTGATGTTCGCATCCTTGTTGTTGACCAGCTCCTCGAAACCTTTCTCGATAAGGTCATCCAACTTGATTCTGCCGGTGATCAGCGGTTCCGCCTTCAGCTGGCCGCTGGCCAGCAGATTGGCAACCCCCTGGAAATCATCGATGGTGTACGCCAAGGTGCCGATGACAACCTTGTCGGTGGCGCTGAGGCTGAAGAAGTTGAAGGTGCTGGCTTCCTCGAAGATGCCGACGATGATTGCCTTGCCATTGTTGCGAATTGCTTCGATGGCCAGGGGAGCGGTCAGCTTGTTGCCGATGCACTCAAAGGAAACGTCGGCACCGGATCCCTTGGTCAGTTTCTTGATTTCGGCGATAATGTCGCACTCTTTCGGGTCAAGGATTACGTCGGCGCCGCACTCTTTTGCCAGCTTCTTGCGGGCAGCCGACATTTCAACAGCAATAACCGTAGAGGCGCCCGCTGCCTTGGCGCACATGAGGGTACCCAGCCCGATGGTTCCGGTGCCGAAGACTACCACTGTCTGCCCAATCAAGGAGCCGGCAAGACGAACGGCCTTGAAGCCGGTGGCGAGGGGCTCGATCAGAGAACCTGCCTGCGGGTCGAAATTGGGAGGCAGCACATAGCAGAGTTCCGCCGGGACATTGACATATTCCGCAAAAGCGCCATCTGCCATCAGGCCGGTGAAGGCAAGCTTCTCACAGACATTGTAGCGGCCTTCCCGGCAGGTAACACAGACGCCGCAGTGCTGGCAGGCATCGGGCGCGACCAGATCGCCAACCCTGACAGTGGTCACGTCTGAGCCGACTTCCACAACGGTACCGGTAAACTCATGACCGAGAATGAGAGGGGCACATGCTCCCGTCAACGGATGGGGCTGCGTCGGGATGAAGATGGGACCGGCAAGATATTCATGGAGGTCCGAACCACAGATGCCGCACCAGGCAACCTTGATCTTTACCTCATCACGTTTCGGCGCACCTGGTTCGGGAACATTTTCAACACGGATGTCTTTTTTGGCATACCATTTTGCTGCTTTCATCTTGCTTTCTCCTTTGTTTGGTGACTTAGACCCTTTTGGGGACATTTTTATCTCATGCAATGACAATATCGACACATACTACCAAACGTACGCGAACTTGATGTTCAGTGAGTTGGTCCTGTTGGTATTAGTACCGTCAATACCGTAGCTGTACCTGGCAGTCAGACTTATATTGTCGCTGAAGTGAAACATGAGCCCTCCGCCAACAGCATGCTCATATGTGGCAGAATTGGCGATAGTTTTACCGTTTTCATCCTTCGCTGACCCGGTGATGCCGAAGTCATAGGCAATGAACGGTTCTATGTACTGGTGCGCCCGGTAGCCGAACCTTAAATTCTGGTGAAATGTTGTTCCGGGATCCACATCGGGCAAACCGGATCGGTGCGCCTTCGACTGATACACAAAGCCCGTATCCCCGTCGATGTTGAATTTTCCGAGTTGTATGTCGTACAAAAAGCTTGTGAGACATTTCCACGATCCGTCCGAAACATCCTTTGTCCCCATGGGAATCTGGAGGAAACTTTGTATACCAAAGGTACTGTTTGCTGTCGGCTTGAACCACATTGCAGGGCCAGTTATTGGGTCACCAATGCCTGTGGCGTTTACGCCTTTTCCCTGGACACTGATTTCAGGGAGTATGACTTCATATGCCAAACCTACATTCGGCAGTGAATCCAGTGTAAAAAACCTCACGTACTTTGAGAGACCAACTGCCTTAGCGGTGTGGGGGCCAGGCGCCTTACCTCCATTGGGTGAGAAAGCCTCATTTTCCGATTGATAATAGGCATACTGAACAAAGACATTGAATGATTTGTAGTTTACCGGAAGAGAATACTCATGTGGTCCAATGACATCAAGGGTTGGGTTTGATGCCTGAACACTTGGAACTGATAGAGCCAGTACACCCAGGCAGGCTACCGCAGACAAAATCAGTTTCTGTTTCGCAGCTATTAAACTAGACATATTTTCTTCTCCTTTCACAAATGGGTTTGTAATTTTGATTTTTTTTAAAATATACTTACTACCTGCATACCTCCTTTATACTTAATTTTTTGCTGCGAAATATGGCATTTGATTATACAGTTGCAACTATATGGAGTTAATTTGTTATATATGCATACCTAATTCGTTTTTACATTAAATCAACTAAGAATATGATAGTTAAAATTGAGCGGTGACAGGGAGGAACTATCACCGCCCCATAACAAGGAGAGGTACTATTTATTTTGTTTAATTATGTGCCTATTGTATTGATCTCCGTCATCAAGTTCTTATTGATACATGTATTTTTATGAATTATTACATGCCTTTCTTTCCATCTAGTTGCTCAAGCAAATACCAGTGTCACCAGAACCTCCTTTCACCAGTTTCATAACAATTTTATATTTTCTATAGGCAACTCTTGTACCAACAACATAAATGGTGAAATAAAAAATCATAACACACTGAACTTATGTGTTATTTTTGTGTCTTGAGTTATCGACTGGCGTATTACCGAACCAATATACTGGTTTCAGTGTTTCATCCAACGCGGATTAATCCATGTGTATCGCTACAGATGTTGCAACGTACGACCAAAGAGACACATGGCCGCAAATGAGTTTAATTCAGACACGCAAATGGCGTCGGGATGGTGAATTGGGGGGGGGGGGAGATGAACTTTTCGATTTTCAGATCGGTTTCCGTTTCAGGAGAACAAGCCTGACAGAGGGTGCGTGTTGATGACACCATCTCCAACGCATATGCAGGTCTGCTTCTTACTTTTCACTACATTGAAGAGATGTTGTCTATCTCCTCTCGCTCATCATCAAAGCATGACGTATTGACATTTACCAGTGTAATGCCCAGGGCCATTGACCTAAGACCAGATAGGCAGCCACTCCCTTTTCATTAAGCGTTTGCCTGCGATGGATAATGATCCTATAATTGAAAATGTGTACTACATGAGGAGAGGGAACGGGACCGGAACCAAAAATGACAGAATACACGTTTAATCAGCTTGTCAATATCGACCAATTGCGAAATCTGTTGGAATCCCAACATGCTCTCACAGGGATGACCTATGCAATTCTCGATATCAATGAGAATATTCTGGTTGCCGTGGGATGGCAGGATATCTGCGTGCGGTTCCATCGGGCTAATCCGGTGAGTTGTGCGAGTTGCCGTGAAAGTGACACCTATATCAAGATGCATCTGAGCGATATTGAGGGAGACTTTGTTGAGTACCGTTGCAAAAATGGCATGATCGATGTTGCCATGCCCATCATCATAGAACGTGAACATGTGGCTACGTTTTTTTCTGGCCAGTTCTTCTATGAAGACGACCGGCCCGCAACTGATTTCTTCAGCACTCAGGCCGAAGAGTTCGGTTTTGATCAGAAAGAGTATCTCAAAGCACTGGAACGAGTTCCCGTTTTCAGTCGTGAGTTTGTTCGCAACAATATGCTATTCCTCTGCGATATGGTGAAGGTTCTGGTGAGAATCGAACTGGGCAATTTCAAACTTGAACGCGAGGTTGCGGAGCGTAAGCGCACAGAAAAAATGCTCATAGCCCGTGAGCAGGATTATCGCACTCTTGCGGAAAATACCGGGGATTTCATTTTACGTTATGACCGGCAGGGCCGCCGCACCTATGTCAACCCGGCAGTCGAGCGTTTTTTTGGTAAAACTGCCGAAAGCATTTTGGGAAAAACGCCCAACGAGTTGGTGCTCTTCGATTTTGCTAACAATTCTGAACACATGCGATGCATCAGAGATGTTCTGACATCAGGTCGGGCCATGGAGAGCGAATTGTTATTAAGAGCGCCAGATGGGCCGGTGCATCATTTTCTCTGCAACTATGCCCCCGAAAGGGGACACAACGGAAACGTAGAGAGCGTACTGTCTACCTCCAAGGACATCACAGAACGTAAACGTGCAGAAGCTGCCCTGAAAGAGAGTGAATTCTTTTTTAAAGAGTCGCAGCGGTCTGCATCCATAGGTTCCTACAAAACTGATTTCATTACTGGCTATTGGGAATCTTCTGAAGTCCTGGACACTATTTTCGGCATTGACAAAGATTACATCCGTGATGTCCAAGGGTGGCTGGATATTGTACATCCCGATGACAGGGACATGATGGACCGGTACCTGAGAGAAGAGGTCATATCCAAAAGAAAACACTTTTCGAAAGAATACAGAATTATTCGCAAAAATGATCGTAAAACAAGATGGGTAAATGGTTTGGGACAAGCCAAGTTCGACGATAATGGCAACATTACATCATTGTTTGGGACTATTCAGGACATCACGGAGCACAAACTGATTGAGCTTGAACTGCAACGGAATGAACGCAGGATGTCGAGCCTCTATGAACTATCCCAGTACCCGTTTTTTAACGAGACTGACTTCCTTGATCATGCGCTTGATAAAATCATCAGCTTGACCGAAAGCAGAATCGGCTATCAGGCCTTTGAAAAACAACTAGAGAAAAAGGCCAATTTATGGTAGTTTATT
>JACAAY010000095.1 GCA_013377095.1 Desulfuromonadales bacterium | reverse complement strand
TGAGCGGCGCCACTTGGCGCACCATCTCCATTACATTGCGCAACCCCGTATTGCCACCGATGATCCCGTCTACGGCGTCACCGTACAACTCCCGGTTCAGGAAGCGCTTGTCGTCCAGCAGGATGGCCTGGTAGCGGAGTACCTCCTCGTGAGCGAGGGCGTTGGCAAGGGCGATCGCAAACGGCTCCGCAAGGCAGCCAGCGAGTTCAAGATGTTCTTCGCCGTATCGTCCCTCTCCCGATGCCTGTAGAGTCAACCCTCCGATCAGCTCGCCCTTGATGCGCAAAGGAACGATCAAGTGCGTGTTCCCTTCGACTTTCAGCACTGGTGCGAGCGCGCCAAGAATCTCATCCTTTTCAATGTCCACGATAAATGGCTCTGAATAATTTCGGGCGGCAATCTTCTGCAGCACCCCTTCCGGAAGCGGGATGAGATGGGGAGGAAGAGCGATATTTTCGGAGACATGGTCAATGCGCCGGATCGCCCCCAGCCGCTCGTCTATAATGAAGATGACCAAAGCTTCGAGAGGGAATTGTTCCTTCAGAAACTCGAAGGCACTGCGTAACGATTCTTTTATTTCCAGGCTGCCGCAGATTCTGAGGGTTATCTCCCTGATGAATTCGTCGTGGTTGCTCAAACCCTTGCCGCTCACCTCGCTGGCTGCTCCTCTCCCTTCCGTTTTTGTCTCCATGTGTTTTTAGACCTCCAGACAATATTCATGATATTTCGCGCTACACCCATCATACTCGATATTTAACATATAAAACAATGAAATATCACGAAAATGCAAAAATACAATTGTGTAAATAGCTGAAATAACGTGTTTAAAGGGTTTGGCACGCTTATCGCAATTAAATGGGCAGTGCCACTGCAAAGGAGAACATCATGGCCAATCTGCTCTATGTCACCTGCAATGTCAGACCCCAGGATAGATCCAGTACTCTTACGCTCGGCTATAAATTCCTGGATAAATACATTCGCTGAAATCCAAAGGGCGAAGTGCAGGTTCTCGAATTGAGATGGTAACCATACAGGCAAGGAGATAAACAGCCATCATGATAATACCATACGTAAGCATCGTAGTACCGGTCTATAACGAAGAAAAAACGCTCCAGCCGCTGATGGACCGACTCTATCCGGTGATGAGCGGCCTTGGCTGTCCGTTCGAGATCATCTTCACCAATGACGGCTCGCAGGACCTTTCACAGGAGATTTTGCGGGGATATGTGCAGCGCTATCCCGGAGTCAAAGTGGTGGAGTTCAACGGCAACTTCGGCCAGCACATGGCAATTCTGGCTGCCTTCGAACTCTCCACCGGCGAGATCGTAATCACCCTGGATGCTGACCTTCAGAATCCGCCGGAAGAGATCCCCCGCATGATCGCCGAAATCAAGAAGGGGCACGACATAGTGGGCACAATCCGAGATAAACGACGGGATCCTCTGTTGCGCCGGGTGGCGTCGCGGATCGTCAACCTCACCTCCAACAGGATGACAGGCATGCGGATGAGCGACTGCGGCTGCATGCTGCGGGCCTATCATCGCAACATCATCAATAATATCAATAAGTGCGGTGAATCAAGTACCTTCATTCCGGCCCTTGCACAGACCTTCTCCTCTAACGCAACCGAGATCGTGGTGGGGCATGCAGAGCGGACCCTGGGGGAGAGCAAATATTCCTTCTACCGCTTGATCCGGCTCAACTTCGACCTGATTACCGGTTTTTCGGTGGTGCCGCTGCAACTTTTCGCCCTGCTGGGGATCATCACCTCGCTCCTAACGGTGGGCTTCGCTCTATTCCTTTTGTTCCGCCGCTTCATAATCGGCGCTGAAGTGGAAGGGATATTCACTTTATTCGCGATACTGTTTTTCTTTATCGGGATCATCATCTTCGGCATCGGTATCGTTGGGGAATACGTAGGGAGGATCTACCAGGAGGTGCGCAGACGGCCACGATATGTGGTCAAACGAACCCATGGGTTTGAGTAGTGTTCAAAAACGAAGGGCCAAAGACAAACAACAAGGAGCATGTTTATGGCACGAATAAAGATTTCCAGCGACTATGACGGGCAAAGCCCCTCTGAACTTCAAATGTCGATTCGCAGGCACCTCCACCACACTCAAGCAAAACCGGAATTCTTTGCTACACGTAACGATTGGTATATGGCAACAGCTCATGCTGTTCGCGATCACATGCTTCATAACTGGCTCACCACGTTCGACCACTTCATGTCCTCGAAGAGAGTGAGGCCCAAAATAGTCAGTTATCTATCCTCAGAATTTCTAATGGGTCCCCATTTGGGAAACAACCTGGTCAACCTGGGCCTTACAGAACCGGTCCGTATGGCATTGACCGGGATCGGACACAAACTGGAGGACATACTCCACCAAGAGGTCGAGCCTGGCCTGGGAAACGGTGGTCTCGGTCGTCTTGCCGCCTGTTATCTGGAATCCCTGGCAACACTTCGAGTTCCCGCCATTGGTTATGGAATTCGCTATGAGTTCGGAATCTTCGACCAGGAGATCCACAATGGGTGGCAGGCTGAAAAAGCCGACAAGTGGCTCAAGTACGGCAACCCATGGGAGGTCCGCCGTCCTGATACCACTTATGATGTCAAATTCGGAGGCTACACACAATTTGTGAACGGTTCTGATGGCAAGTTGTCGGTTCGGTGGATACCGGAAAAGATCATCAATGGGGTCGCTTATGATACACCCGTTGCCGGCTATCGCTCCGGAGGAGTCACCGTGCTTCGTCTCTGGAAATCGGAGGCCGTAGCGGAGTTCGATTTCCAGATTTTTAATGCAGGAGATTATTACAAAGCCGTCGATGATAAAATCCTGTCCGAAACTATCAGCAAAGTCCTTTACCCCAACGATCAACCGGAAATAGGCAAGCTTCTTCGCCTTTGTCAGCAATATTTCTTTGTCTCCTGCTCGTTGCAGGACATGATCAGCCTCCACCGCTCACTTGGTAGAAGCATCGGCAGCTTTTCCGAGAGTTTCGCTATCCAGATCAATGATACCCACCCTTCGGTCGGGATAGCTGAACTGATGAGGCTGCTGGTTGATGAACATAATCTGGAATGGGACGAGGCGTGGCGGATAACACAGGAAGCCTTTTCCTACACGAACCATACGCTCCTGTCGGAAGCACTGGAAAAGTGGCCCCTGCCTTTGTTCTCCTCAGTTCTTCCTCGCATTATCGAAATCATCTACGAAATAAACCGGCGGTTTCTTGACGAGGTACGCATCGGTTTCCCGAAAGACGAAGCACGAATTGCCCGCCTGTCGTTGATCGACGAGACCGGTGACAAGTACGTGCGTATGGCCAACCTGGCATGCGTCGGTTGCCATGCCGTCAACGGCGTTGCCGACCTGCATACGGATCTTCTTAAAAAGACGATACTGCATGACTTCGACGAACTGTTCCCGAAGAAATTTCACAACGTGACCAACGGCGTCACTCCCCGCCGGTGGGTCGCACTCAGCAATCCGGGGCTCACGGAGCTGATCTCGTCGAAGCTGGGTGACAGATGGCTCAGCAATCTGGAAACGGAGCTCAGTGGGCTCCAGGCGTATGCAACGGATACGACTTTTCAGCGAAAATGGCAAAAGGTAAAACAGGCGAACAAAGAGGCCCTGGCAAAGGTCATCTTGGAGCGGACAGGAATAGAGGTTGACCCGAAGAGTCTCTTCGACGTGCAGGTAAAGCGAATCCACGAGTACAAGCGCCAGCACCTCAATCTGCTTCACATCATAACCCTCTTCAACCGGATGAAGAGAGACGCACGCGCCGAAATCACGCCACGAACCTTCATTTTCGCCGGCAAGGCCGCACCCGGCTACACAATGGCCAAGCTGATCATCAAACTCATTACCTCCGTAGCTGAGGTGATAAATGCCGATCCCGACGTGGCCGGACGACTGAAGATCGTATTTTTCCCGGATTTCAACGTTACCAACGGTCAGCTGATCTATCCGGCGGCCGATCTCTCTGAGCAGATATCCGTGGCCGGAAAAGAGGCCTCGGGTACCGGCAACATGAAGCTCGCGCTCAACGGCGCCGTTACCATCGGCACTCTGGATGGAGCCAATATCGAAATACGCGATGAAGTCGGCGAAGAGAACTTCTTCATCTTCGGACTCAATGCCACGGAGGCTAACGAACTCAGAGCCCGCGGCTATCACCCTCAAAGCTGCTACGAGGGGAACGAGCAGCTGCGGGAGGCAATCGACCAGATTGCAGAAGGAGCCTTTTCGAACGGCGACCGGGACCTTTTCCGCCCCCTGGTGGACAACCTTCTTAACCGCGACGAGTATCTGCTCCTGGCTGACTACCAGTCATACATCGAGTGCCAGGACAGGGTAAGCGCGGCGTACCGGAACAGGAAGAAGTGGGCCGAGATGTCGATTTTTAACGTGGCCCGAATGGGGAAATTCTCCTCGGACCGCTCCGTAAGGGAATACTGTGAAAAAATCTGGAAAACGACAGCAATCTCCGCCCAATAAATAAGGGATGGGGGTAGCAAACACTCTTAGCAACACTCTTAGCAATTCAGGTAGGTATTGACTATGAAAAGAATGACTGACCGCTTGTCTTACTCACCCGTTTCAGAGTTCATGACCACCCGATTTATCTGTCTGCAGCATGACACTCCGCCCCTGGAAGCTGCCAGACGAACGGTAACCAGCGAGGCGAAATTCCTGGTGATTATGCATGGGAAACGCCCGGTCTCGATTCTCAACAGGGGCGAACTGCTGGAGTTGACGTTTTCTGGAAAAGCCGGAGACAACTTGCTGGTGCCGGGAACATCTTGGGAAACGGCTCCTCTCTGCTCCCAACGCACCATCATAAGCGTAGCTCTGGAGCTGCTGGATGAATGCAATTCAACCCGAATGGTGGTGTTGGGAGAGAGTGGAGAAGTAGCAGGTGTCGTATGCGCTGAACAGCTTTAAGTTGTTCTGGCCGAATTGTCCCGAGTAAGCGTGAAGAGCCGTACAGCACCATGGAAAATGAATCCGAACGGTGAGGTCCAGGTTGTACTCAAACATTGATCGAGGACAATCATAATGAGAATCGAATGGATTGCTTATATTTGCGGTTATCCATGGGAGGGATAGCGGGTGTTAATGGATTTGTCTATGTATTATTTGCAAGGAAATTCACCATGAGATCGTGCGAGGGTGACATGAAATTGAGAATAGGTGAATTCGGATATGTGGACTGCTGCCCATTTTTTTCTGCTTTGAAAGATTATCTTGATTGCACGGGATACCAGTTTGTGCAAGGTATTCCGGCCGAGTTAAACAATAAACTGAGGACCGGAAAGATTGATGCAAGTCCTTTGTCATCAATTGAATATGCAAAATCACCGCAAAAGTACGTTATTCTTCCCGAATTTTCCTTAAGCTCCGTTTATGCGGCAAAAAGTGTCCTCCTCTTCTCACGCATGCCAATCTTCAGCCTAGATGGTCAACGGGTGGCACTATCAAAGGAATCCGACACTTCCGCTACTCTACTCCAAATTATCCTCAAAAGATTTTATGGATTTCACAATACCTTTATACGTTCCCATCATTCGTTGAAAGAGACTCTTGAGTCCTTTCACGCCATGCTGCTTGTCGGAGATGCCGCTCTGAAAGAGGCGGCTGAATGCCGGAACATCCTCTATGTCTACGACTTGGGAACAATATGGTACAAATTCACCTCTCTTCCATTTGTTTTCGCGCTCTGGATATTACGTAAGGAGGTGGCTGAAAAATATCCGCATGAGGTCGCCGGACTCGTATCGGCTCTCCATTCAGCGAAAACAATTGCCAGTGGAGTTCTGGAGTCGCTCACTGACAAGTGGGATTACACAGAGTTGATGGGAAATGATCAGTTTATGGACTATGGGCATGGCATTTCCTATGATTTGAGCTCCCTCCACATCGAATCATTGAAACTATTTTATTCGTATGCAGCCGAAATCGGCAAACTTTCACGCGAGCCAGAATTAAACATATATCGGCAATTTTAATTGCTGCTGGTTTTGACGAAGGTCTAAAGCTGCATCTATTTGAAATGAATCAACTGTGATCAAAAACAGCTTATGCGGAGAATTAACTTACTATGAAAGAAGACAATTTACGGTTTCGGAATCCAGCAACTGCCCGTGCATATATACGTAGCTTGGCAGATCAATTCGGAGAGCTAGAGGAGATGGTGGAGTTTCTGCGAGCATGTGACATAGCTCAAGCTGCATTGGCATATTGGATAACTGAAGAGTGTCGATATGATTACTTCAAACAAATCCAAAGTCACAAGAATAATAATGACAAGAAGAGCCATGTTGGCATTGAGTCTAACAATGATGCGCACAGTAAGGCATCTAAAGAATTTGAACTTTCAAAAAACAAACTAAAAATACTGATCAAAAAAATAATTTTAAAATAAAAGTATAAGTGATTATATTTAAACAACATATATACACTATTAAAACAGCTAGTAAGCATTATTCCTAAATTTATAAATTAAAAGGAAAGTACAATGAAACAGCTCGTTAAAATTTATATGCTTGCGCTATTACTTGCTCTCGCCACTTCTGCACTCGCAGCTGATGGGGTAAAATACGCTTCTTTGGATGTGCAGAAAATACTGATGGCAGCCGATGAGGTGAAAATTGCTTCTGTGGATGTTCAGAAAATCCTGAATCTTTCCGATGCCGGCAAGGAGGCAAAGAGGCAACTGGAAATGGATGTGCTGAAGGCTGAAATAGAGAAAAACTCCAGGGAAAAAGAATTGAATAAGCTGAAAACGGAACTGGAGAAGCATGGTTCTTCTCTATCTGAAACCGAGAGAAGTGCAAAGGAAAAGGTTTACGAGAACAGGCTCCAGGAATATCAGCAATTCATCCAGAAAACCACTGAAGAGATCCGATCAGAGAATTCCGAACTGACCAGTCGTATTGTCGGAGATATTATCAAAGTTGTTCGGGATTATGGTCGGAAGAAAGGCTTCCTCTTCATCTTTTTCAAAAGTGACAGCGTGTTATATCTGGACGATAAAGTCGATGTAACCAATGCAATTATGCAAGCCTTAAACGAGAAATAATCGAAGCACTCTTGTGTGGAATTCAAGGAGGTCAAAATGGCAACAAAAATCGCTATTAACGGGTTCGGACGGATTGGGAGGCTCGTGCTCGCCGCCATGGCAGAACAGGGGCTTATTGGAAAGGAGATCGATGTTGTTGCTATTGTTGATACCAGCACCGACGCGAACTATTTTGCCTATCAGTTGAAATATGATTCCATTCACGGCCGGTTTCCCAAGTCTCTTTCAGCGGAGAAGAGTACTCCTACAGCGGAGGCAGAAGACATCCTTGTCGTCGACGGTCACAGGATCAGATGTCTGGCAGCGACCAAGAGCCCAGATCTGCTCCCCTGGCGCGATCTCAACGTTGAATTTGTGATCGAGTCAACAGGCCTGTATACCGAGGCGAGTAAGGCGGAGCTTCATCTGAGTGCCGGCGCCGGGAAAGTGATCATCACGGCTCCCGTAAAAGGCGGGGTGAAGACCTTCGTGATGGGCGTAAATGAAGGGGAATATGATCCGGCGCAGCATCATGTCGTCTCGAATGCCTCCTGCACGACGAACTGTCTTGCTCCCATCGTCCATGTGATCCTCAAGGAAGGAATCGGCATAACAAAAGGGGGTATGACTACAATCCATTCCTACACCGCCACCCAGAAGGTTGTCGACGGTCCTTCAAGAAAGACCTGGCGGGAAGGGAGGGCAGCGGCCGTGAATATCATTCCCTCCAGTACCGGCGCGGCCAAGGCCCTGCATGAGGTGATTCCGGAGGTGAAGGGAAAACTGGTCGGTATGGCATTTCGGGTTCCCACCCCGGACGTCTCCGTCATAGATTTTACGTTTCAGACCACGCGGCCGAGCACCATCGAGGAGATCGACGCATTGATGAAGAAGGCCTCGGAGTCGTACCTGAAGGGGATACTGGAATATTCCGACGAAGAGATCGTTTCCTCCGATCTGATTCATTCGAGAAGCTCTTCCATCTACGATTCCATCACGACCATTCAGAACAATTTCAAGGGAGAACAGACCGGATTCAAGTTAATTGCCTGGTACGACAACGAGTGGGGGTATTCCAACAGGATCGTAGATCTTCTACAACATATGATCTCCAAACGGTGACAAGAGAGTATTAATCGACCGAGTTTCAATACAGTGCAAAAGGAGTCACCATGCCAGTTGCGAACTATCAGATTTACTGTGAAATGCTTGACCGGGCGAAGGCGAACCGTTTCGCCTATCCGGCCTTCAACGTTACCTCCCTCACCACCGCCAATGCCGTGCTGAAAGGGCTCGCCGAGAGCGGAAGCGACGGGATCATCCAGGTGTCGACGGGAGGAGCAGCTTTTGCCTCGGGCACTGCGGTCAAGGACATGCCCCTTGGCGCAATTTCCATTGCCGAGCACGTTCACCGGGTTGCCGGGCGTTACCCTATCTATGTCGCCCTTCACACCGATCATTGCCCCGAGGACAAGCTGGAAAACTTTGTCATGCCGCTGGTGGCGGAAACCGAACGCCGCCGAGCAGCCGGACTTCCCAACCTCTTCAACAGCCACATGTTCGACGGCAGCGCCCTCCCGCTCAAAGAGAATCTGGACATTGCCGTCAAACTCCTGGGGCGCTTCAGCAAGTGCGATCTGATCCTTGAGATCGAGGCCGGGGTGGTAGGGGGCGAAGAGGACGGGGTCAGGGCCGAGGCCAACACAAAGCTCTATACGACCCCTGAAGACACCCTGGAGGTAGCCCGGCGCTTGAACGGCAGTGGCGCACGCTACCTCCTGGCCGCAACCTTCGGCAACGTACACGGCGTCTACAAGCCCGGCTCCGTAAAGCTCAAACCGAAGGTCCTTTGGGAGTGCCAGGATGCCGTTGTCAGGGAGTTCGGCGAAAGAGCCCGCTTCCACCTGGTTTTTCACGGCGGGTCAGGTTCGGAATTGCATGATATCCATGCAGCCCTCGACTACGGCGTTGTAAAGATGAACATCGACACCGATACCCAGTATGCCTTCAGCCGGGCCATTGCCGGGCACATGTTTACGAATTACAGCGGTGTGCTGAAGGTGGATGGCGAAGTGGGAGACAAAAAAGCCTACGATCCCCGTACCTACTTGGCCATGGCCGAGTCTGCCATGGCCGAGCGGGTCAAACGGGCTGTGTCGGAACTGCGCGGAACCTGCACGACATTATTCAAGGGCTAAAGGAGGCTTCCGTGTCCGACCTGAATTTTACCATCAAAATGCTTGGCGACTGCCGCTTTCCATCACCCATGCAGTGCGGGCGTTTTACCGGCGAGCAGGAACAGCTCTTGTATCATTCCCGTTACGAAGAGATCCGGCAGTCAATCGAAATGGACATGAAACCGCCGACCATGGAACTGGCCGGACCTCGGGAGCGGATATTTTTCGACTCTGCACAGATCGCCTGCGGCATTGTCACCTGTGGCGGGCTCTGCCCGGGGATCAACGACGTGATCCGCGCCATAACCTTGAGCTTGTACCATCATTACGGGGTCAGCAAGGTTTATGGCTTCCGTTACGGTTATGAGGGGCTGGTGAAGCGTCACGGCCACCAACCGCTGGAACTGAGCCGGCCCTTGGTGAATTGGATCGGCGAGCTGGGGGGGACGATACTGGGCTCCTCCCGCGGGCCTCAGGAACCTGCGGAGATGGTCGACTATCTGGAAGAACTGGGGATCGGCATCCTCTTCGCCATCGGCGGAGACGGCACCCTGAAGGGGGCGGCCAAGATCGCCGAAGAGGTGGCTCGGAGAGGGCGGCCCATTAGCGTCATCGGTATTCCCAAGACCATTGACAATGACATCTCCTTCATCCAGACGACGTTCGGTTTCGAGACCGCCGTTACTGAGGCCAAGCGGGCAATTTACACCGCCCATACCGAGGCCACCGGGGCTCGCAATGGCATCGGCCTAGTAAAGCTGATGGGACGCGATTCGGGATTTATCGCCGCCTTTACGGCCCTGGCATACAGCCAGGTCAACTTCTGCCTGGTACCGGAAGTTCCCTTCTCTATCGGCGGGCTGCTGGGAGCACTCAGCGAACGCCTGGAACGGCGCGGCCATGCGGTGATTTTGGCAGCCGAGGGGGCCGGCCAGGAGCTGGTGTCTGCAATAGAGGAACGGGATGCCTCGGGTAACGTTAAACACGCCGATATCGGCGCTTTCCTGCGGGATACCATCAAGGGACATTTCAGCAGAAAAGGGTTCGAGATCAATCTCAAATATATCGACCCGAGCTACACCATCCGCAGCCAGCCAGCCAACCCCCACGACTCGGCCTTCTGTCTGCTCCTGGGGCATAACGCCGTTCATGCAGGGATGGCGGGGCGTACCAACATGGTGGTCGGTTTCTGGAACCACCAGTTCACCCACGTTCCCATATCACTCGCAGTTTCCAAGCGCAAGAAGATCGATCCTGAAGGATGGCTGTGGAACAGCGTCATGGCTTCGACTGGTCAGCCGCGGGATTTGCGTTGAGAGAAAACGAAAGGAGAACCATGATGAATCTTCCCGCCCACAAAACCAAGATCGTCTGCACAATCGGCCCTGCCTCGGAATCCAGAGAGGTCCTGGTTCAGCTGATGCTGGCGGGGATGAACGTCGCGCGGCTAAACTTTTCCCACGGCGACTTTGCCGCCCACAAAAAAGTCATCGACAACCTCCGGGCCGCTTCACGATCGACAGGCATTCGAATAGCAATCATGGCCGACCTTTCCGGGCCGAAGATGCGCATCGGCAAGCTCAAAGAGGAACCGGTCGAATTGAGTCCCGGCAATCCTTTCGTGCTGACGCCCGATGAGATCGTTGGAGATGATCGAAGAGTGTCGGTCAGTTTCAAGCGGCTTCCCCAGGCAGTCAAACCCGGTGACATTCTATTTCTCAATGACGGCATCATTCAGGTCAAGGTCGTCTCAATCGCGGGGAACGAAGTCGCCTGCGAGGTGGTCGTTGGCGGGGAGCTGCGGTCACGCAAGGGGCTCAATCTCCCCGGCATCGATCTCGGCATTTCCGCCTTCACGGAGCGTGACCAGGAGTGCCTGAAGTTTGCCGCGGAAGAGCGACTCGACGCGGTCAGCCAGTCCTTTGTCGAGACCGGCGACGACATCAGGGAGGTCCGTCAGGCTTCGGAAGCGTTGGGATTTCACCCTTTCATTATCGCCAAGATCGAGCGTTCGAATGCCCTTGAACATATGGATGACATTCTCGATGCTGCCGACGGCATCATGATCGCACGGGGAGACCTGGGGGTGGAAGTCCCCATAGAGAGGATTGCCGTAATCCAAAAAGATCTCATTCAACAGGCCAACCGGCACTCAAAACCGGTCATAACCGCGACGCAGATGCTTGAATCAATGACCGATAACCGCCGTCCGACGCGGGCCGAAGCCACGGATGTCGCAAACGCCATTCTCGACGGGACCGACTGCGTCATGCTTTCCGGAGAGTCTGCCATGGGTAAGTTTCCCGTCGATGCGGTGGCGATGCTCGCCGGGATCGCTGCGGTAACCGAGCAGCATCGCCCACCTGCTTCCGCGCATGAGATGTTTCAAGGTATCGACCTCAAGGGAAAATTCCGGCCGGCCCAACTGATCGCAGTGGGTGTGGAGGCAACCCTAAAGTACGTTTCACCGGCCGCGGTTTTCACGCCAACCCGCACCGGCACGACCGCCAGAAGAATATCCAGTTTTCATCAGCCTGCATGGATTGTAGCAGTTAGTTCCCTAGAAGCGACCTGTCAGCAGCTACAGTTCTCCTCTGGTGTCTATCCGCTGCATGAGCCGGCACATCCTGAAAACTGGAAAAACTTTGTGAAACAATGGCTGGGCGAGCTCGGTATTGCGGAGAATACAGTAGTTCTTACCGAAGGGCCTTCCAGTCAAAACCCTGAAACTAATAACCGCATGGAGATCATAGACCTGAGTCATTGAAAAAACGGAATTGAGCAGGAAACACGAAATGAGCGAGAAGCATGAACGTGACATGAATATACTTTTTCTGGAAGTTTGTAAGAATATTCAGCTGTTATCTGCTGAGGTATATCACCGTTTCGGAGATGCATACGGCGAAATACCGAGTGCTGCCTTACTCTGGAAGAAAGCCGCACTTGAGGAAGAAAACCACAGCAGACAGTTTGAGCTTCTCCTTCGACTGAAGAATGAGGTAGCGTTTGAACTAATCCCAACCGACCCGCAACGGGCCTGGCACGTTCAGAGAATAATCATCAAACTGTTGGATATCCTCAAACACATAACGCCCGAATTGATGAGCGCGCTAACCTTGACTATTGAAATGGAAGAGCTCTTAGCCAACCTACATGTTCAAAAGGCTGTGCGTTTCATGGACGAATCCGTGGAACGACTCTTCAAAGCATGTGGACGGGCCGACCAGGAATATGTCGGCGCATTTGAGAGGTTTCGGGTGACTCAACTGCTGTCCATGAGCGAAATAAAGGATAATGACCACGAAACAGCCAGAAACAAAGACAAAATTTTCCACGGCTACCTGTCTGACGTATTGTTGAATTGACGGCAAAATTTTTCAAGGACACATTCCATGTCACGCATCACAACAGTTACCATCATTTTCATTGCAGCAGTTGCTCTTACCTTTTCATCAGCTCTGTCGTCCGAATCAGTGTTGCAAATCGGCAAATTCAGTTCAGAGGATCATGCAGGCTGGAAAGAACAGACCGTATTCGGGTCAAAAAAAACGATCTACAGCTTTGTTCTAGATAACGGCAGAAGCGTATTGCAAGGCAAGAGCGTTAATGCGGCATCCGCTCTTATTTACAAAACCGCTATCGACACCAGGACCCACCCGATTATCGCATGGTCATGGAAAATAGATCACACGTTAAAGAAGGGCAACGAGAGGAACAAATACGGGCATGATTTTGCTGCTCGTCTGTACGTTGTTTTTAAGCGAGGTTTTTTTTCGCGAACCCGCGCGATTGAATATGTGTGGGGAAATGTCATGAGCAAAGGAGAGACCATTCCCAATCCTTATTCAAAAAACATGATCATGATTGCGGTGGATTCAGGGAATGAAATGGCAGGAAAATGGATTATTCACAAACGGAATTTCGCCGAGGATTACCGGAATGCTTTTGGCGAGGATCCGCCCAAGGTAGGAGCCATCGCCATTATGACCGACAGTGACAACACACATGAGACCGCAACAGGCTATTATGGAGACATCTCCATTCTGCCTGATTCTAAAGAGGATGAACAGGAGTTCAAAGAGAAGATACACAAGGAACATTCCAACGGCAACACCACGTGAACGGTACCACCGGTTTCGACTCTTCAGCAGCACAACATGCGTCCTGATTCCGGGACATCAGCCAACTGGGTTGGGTTTACCGGGTTGCAATTTTCCAATTGGCACAAATTCAAGGAGATTGGTCATGAAATTTATTCAACTACTAATCCTCGTCAACGTCCTTTTACTTCTCTGCTCGTGCGCCATTTTTGACACCAAAAAATTAGGTCAGTCTTCGATAATGTCCTCTAACCATCTCGTTCTTCCGGTCAGTAAAAACTGGCAGGCAATCGAGGAACCCCCGAAACTCAGCAACGAGAGGGGCCGCCTTTCCTTTCAGATGGAACAGTCCGTTCAGACCAAGGAGACAAGACCCATTTCGCCCGAAAAAAATCGCAATATCGATACGCCGCGCTTACCGACGGCTCGCGATTTATAGCAGGCAAGATGAAGCAATTGTCCACCTTGTTGAGTTTTATAGCAGCAAACTCAAATTGAGTCTGAATCCAGAGCCAATCCAGACAGCAAAAATCCTTCCAGAATTCGACTTATAAGATATGAGTGAAGCTCAATGTGATATTTTATTTTGGAATGCCCAAACGCAGGAGAACTGAGTCCGGAATGCCAACAGGCATGACAAAAGGGAAAAAAAACCACAAATCGAATCAAAGAGTAGGAAAAATATTCTGCTAAGCCATTAATCCCTGTTCAGCAGATCCCCAAAAAAAATACTGAACAGGATGCAGGGACAAAATAGAAACGTTTTTAAAAGATCTGCTTAATGAAACGGTATGTATTATTCTTTTTTTGAGTCTCTTATCGTCGATTTGCCCGGCAACCGCAAAATGTTCGGATGTAATAGGCGGCTGGAAAGAGGCCGGTGTCCGCATTGGATTTCAGGCCACGCCAAAGTGTGAAAATATCCATCTTTATGAGATCTATGCTGCCTATGGACTGCCCTGGGACTGGCGATTATCCTCGGGATGGGGCATCTCACCCAAGCTGGACATGTCGCTTGGAGCACTTCACTCACCTTGGTACACAGTTAATGGTCAGTTTTGTGTTCTTGGCACTGATCACGGCGTCGCTTGCATGTTCGGAATCGCGAAAATCTCGCACATCGGTGATGCGGACTGGCAACTGTACGAGAAGGCCACCCTTCCTTCCAGCTATGTCGCGACATGCCCATTGCCTTTCAGCGGGTCAGTATGTCAACAATTTCACCATGACTCACTTTTTCATATCAGATGATTCAGGGAAGGAGTGCAAAGACGATGGGTACAACAAACCTGTTGGAAGTTAAACATGTACCATACCCGGATGACATTGACTCTGACGATGTTTCGATTGACACTTTTTCACAGCACACCAGTATTGAAATATGCACTCAGCAGCGTTCCATAGTACAGACCGAACTGATTGAGAAACAGACGGCAAAGCTCCATGAGCTTGAGGAGAAGCTGCACCGTTCGCAGAAAATGCTCCAGTTGCTCATGGATAACATACCGCAGAAAGTGTTCTGGAAGGACTGTGAGTTCAACTATCTTGGGTGTAACCAGGCATTCGCAGAACATGCCGGTCTAAATGATCCTAGAGACATTATCGGCAAAGATGACTACCAGATGCCATGGAAAGCGGTTGCGGAAGAATACAGGGCCAGCGACATGAACGTAATCGCAGAAAACAGTCCCCTTCTTGGCTACGAAGATCCGCAAGAGCACCCTGATAGAGGCTTTCTCTGGCTAGTAAAAAACAAGCTTCCCCTGTGCGACCTCAACGGTAATGTCATCGGACTCCTGGAAATCATACAGGACGTTACCGAAGTCAATAATATCAAGGAATCGTTGATAAAAAATGAGAACATCCTGGCCGAGGCCCAGTCCATCTCCCACATTGGGAGCTGGGAGTACTGTCTTGAGACGGACCGGGAGTACCGCTCTCTTGAGTTCTTCCGTATCCTGGGCATCCCGGCGAAAAAGGCTGATTTTGCCCAGGACTCCATGTTCAACTATATCCATCCCATGGACAAGGAGCTGGTGAAGGCGAAAATCACCGAAACCCTGGAGCACGGCAAGCCCTATGATGTGGAATACCGCATCATCAGGACCGACGAGGCCGAAAGAACCGTCCATGCCAGGGGAAAAATCTTCTATGACGAATACGACCGGACCACCAAGTTCATCGGCACCATCCAGGACATAACCGAGTGGAAGCAGACCGAGGAGGCACTATTGTTCACACAGTTCTCAGTCGACCACGCCGCGATCCCGATCTGCTGGATCTCGGAAGATGGCCGTTTCTCATACTGCAACCACTCCTGCGGTTATCTCGGCTATTCTCGGGAACAATTGGCAGACATGTCCATATTCGATATCGAGCCTAGCCTGACCAGTGACAAGTGGAAACAGGACTGGCAAAGGTGCAAGGGTAAAGAGGTCGTAATCATCGAGTCCGTCCACAGAACCAGGAAAGGCGAATTCATTCAGGTGTTGATCACCGCCAAGCACATTGAAAACAAGGGCAGGGAATACGTTGTGGCTTTTGTCAGGGATATTTCCCAGCAGAAGCTGGCGGAGAAAAAAGCGGACATCCAGTTGAGACGACTGGCGAGCCAGAGAACCATAGACACGGCCATAACCGGCAGTCTGGACCTGAAAGTGGTTCTCACTATCATACTGGACCAGTCGATTCATCAGCTAGGCGCAGACGCTGCGGACATTCTGCTGCTCAACAACGCCTACTGGCTAGAACCAGCGGTGGACCTCGGTTTCAGGACCAATGCAACAATGAAGAAATCCATAACCCTTGGGAGTGGGATTGCCGGAAGGGCGGCTCTGGAGCACCGCATTGTCCACATCCCGGACGTGCGGGATACGGACGTGGATCCGGATGATGCACAGTTTCCGGCAGAGGAGGAGTTCATCACCTACTTCTGCGTGCCGCTCGTTGCCAAGGGAAAATTGGTGGGTGTGATGGAGATTTATTACCGTTCTCCTCAGCTCCTGGGATCCGATGAACTGAATTTCCTGGAGACGCTTGGCAAACAGACAGCCATTGCCGTCGATGACGCTACCATGTTTTCAGGACTCCAGAAATCGAATTTGGAACTGATCATGGCCTACGATTCCACCCTGGAAGGGTGGTCAAGAGCCCTGGACTTGCGGGACAAGGAAACTGAAGGCCACAGCAGGCGAGTAACGGAACTGACGGTGCGCCTGGCCATGGCCCTGGGAATACGCGACGCCGACCTGATCCATGCCTGGCGGGGCGCGATGCTGCACGACATAGGCAAGATGGGAATTCCGGACAGCATACTCCTCAAACCGGGTCCGCTTGACGAGCTTGAAAGGGCGATCATGGAAAAACATCCTGTGTACGCGTTCAAACTGTTGTCACCCATCGAATTCCTGCAGCAGGCGCTGAACATTCCCTACTGCCACCATGAAAAATGGGACGGAAGTGGATACCCCCGGAAACTATCCGGGGAGCAGATTCCATTTGCCGCCCGCATTTTCGCCATTGTGGACGTCTGGGATGCCCTCTGCTCCGATCGGCCCTATAGACCCGCATGGCCGCGGGAGAAAAGCATAAATTATATCCTGCAGCAGGCCGGGAAACAGTTCGATCCTCAGGTGGTGGAGGTTTTCATGGAAATTGTTTCTGTTTGAGAGGCGAAGGATTAATACGCAGTGAAGTGGTTTAGAGCTTATTCGAAAAAACCTTGGCTTTTTCTGAAAGCTATGATGGCCGCAGCCATGTGTAGCACGGCTTCATATCTCTCGGTGAGCTTTTCAAATCTCACGAAGAGCTTTCTGAACCGGTTGAACCAAGAGTGAGCAATTTAGACCACCCAACTCAGAGTCTTGAAGTTACACCAAGGGGGTACACAGCCTATTCAGTGCGGTAAATAGTGGCGGCAGCCGGGGTGAACAAACCGGTACTCTACTTCTGGAGATGCTGCGTGACATGGTAAAAAGCAAAACACGAGAGTATGAAAGGAGAAAACCATGTCTTTTGATGTTGAGAGAAGCATCATATTCCTCCTTGCCAAGGCATACCAGCATGTTGTCTCCCTTTGCAGCAAGGAATTTTCGGAATACAAAATCACGCCACCACAGCTCATTTTGCTGGATATTTTGTGGAAACAGGACACTTTTTCCCAAGCGGAGCTTTCTGAAAAGACTCGGATTGATCGAACCACGATCACAGGAATTATTGACCGGCTCGAGAAAAGAGGCCTGGTTGAGCGTCAGTCTCACCCTGAAGACCGGCGTGCTAAACGGATCATTCTTACAGACCGAGGAAGGAAACTTGAAAATGAACTCTGCGATGCTGCAAGCCGTGTACGGGACAAAGTGAGAATGAGGTTTTCCCCCGACGAAGGCAAAACCCTCGAATGGCTTTTGAAAAGACTTCACGAGTGATTAAGAAATATAACGGAATTGGAGCATGGTTCGTAGTGAAGCAAATCATTGAAACCAAACCAGTGCGGCGCTATTCCCGAGTGCAACAAAGCCTCAAGGCGATTGAGCAAGGCTTCAAACACAGCCTGCTCGCCGTATTGACGCGCGTGTCCATGCCACGGACGGAGAGCGCACCGGAGTGGAACAGTCGTACACTGCGCGTGCTGTTTCTGCGTCACGATCGCATTGGTGACATGATCGTGAGCACTGCCGTAATTCGCGCTATCGCGCAGTCTCATGCCAACATCAAGCTGGATGTCCTGGCTTCACCGTTGAATGCAGCTGTCATAGAGAAAGATCCGCTGGTACACCAGGTGGTTCGCTTCGATGTGCGTCGTTTTGGCGACTACTGGAGATTACTGCGTCATCTGCGTGCCACGCACTACGATATCGTGGTGGACTCTATGGTTTTTGGGCAGTCGCTGACGACGATGTTACTGATGATAGCCACACGCGCACCACATCGCACCGGAGTGCGTAAACCCGGCAAGCCGAACGTGTACACAATGTTTGCCGAACCGGCGGGAGCGAATGCCCATCACGTGGAGCATCTTGCACAGCTTGCCATGCTTTTTGGTGTAACGACGCAAAACGCGCATCGATTGGAGATTGTTCTCACTGATGCTGAACGGGCAGCTGCACTGATGCAATGGGATGCGGGAAACCAGAAACGGGTGCTGATAAACATCAGCGTAGGTAAGGCGTTCCGACAATGGCCCAATGAAAACTTCGTCGCCGTAGCACAACATCTGAAAGCTCGGTTGCCTGATGCGCGTGTGATAATTCTGCACGGACCGGCAGAACGCCAACGTGCTCAGATGATTGCAGACGCTGCAGGTGTGATGCGCGCGGACACACCTGGCGTTCGCGAGGCGTTGGCCTTGGTTGCCACAGCCCACTTTGTGTTCACGCCGGATACAAGCATCGTTCACGCGGCGAGTGCGTTCCGCATTCCTACTGTCGCCATGTTCACAGGCGATAAGGCACAGCGATGGGGGCTGTTCGGAACTGTAGGCGAGATTGTGGTGTGCCCGGGGGAGACGCTTGCAACCATACCAATGTCAAAGACATTAGAAGCCATCGATAACATAGTGTTTGCTCTGGAATCGTAATATTGGGTTCTAGGGAGTAATGGAACGAAAATCCCGGTTAAGCGACCACCGCGTTGCGTTCGGGTAACTGTTTGACGTTCGGATAGTTAACGCCCCTGCCGTTATTGCAGTATTGTTTGGAAATGCAGCCCTGGATGACCTCAAATTATAGCTGCCCTCTGTTGCGCAAACGTTCGTTTAGCCAGGACCATCCTTTAAAGGAGAATACGAATATGTACTCACACGATAACGTCTGCAGAAACACCATCGCCATGGTACTGGCAGGCGGCAAGGGGGAACAGCTTAGCCCTCTGACACTGCACC
>JACAAY010000094.1 GCA_013377095.1 Desulfuromonadales bacterium | reverse complement strand
TTGCCGCGGCACTGCTGCACGGCTTGCCCACGGCCGCCGAACGGTCGGGAACGATACCGGTATCCACCATCAGCTTTTCAAAGGCCTTATTCAGCATGGTCCAGTTCATATCCATGTCTATGACGTGGATCGGGAACGGCACCGCGTCGATGATGGCCTCGTACCAGACCACCTTGTCCACAACCGTATCCAGGGTGGCATTGACGCCGGCCACGATTTTGCGGAAATCACCCTGATGCCTGCTCTCATCTGCGCGGGTGTCGAAGTTGCCATGGGTGGCCGCTTCGGACAGCATATTTGCGTCGCTTACCAGGGCATTGATGGCTTCCATCATGCGGATAAAATTCGGAACCAGGGTATCGTTCTCACAGCGTCGTCCCTTGCCGTCGCCGATCGCCTTGTACAGTTCCAGATCGCTCATGTCGCCGCGAGCAATATTGCTGGCAGTACCGGCAACGCGCACAACCCTGTCCCTGACGTCATTGACAGCCCGACCGACTTCGGCATAGATCCCCACATACTGTCCTTCAACCTTGTGTGAGTGGTCATTGACTGCCATCTTCTGCAGCACGCTGTTTGCTTCCACAAGGCCACCGAGACCATCGATACAGCGGTTGATGCTCTGTTTGATCTGGTTGTAATCGCCGCGATACTCTTCAGTGATCGCTTCCGGCACTTCACCGTGACTGATTTTTTCGATGTAATCGGTTGTCACCTTCAAAGGCGCCGTAAAGTTTTCAAAAAGATTATTCAAGCCGCCAACGGCCCTGGCAAAGAAGCCCTGGTGTTTTTCCGGGTCAACACGGGTATCAAGATGCCCCTCGTAGGAGGCAATGCACATTGTCCGGATATCTGCACGCAACGCTTCATTGGCATGCTTGCAGCGGTTGAGACTTTCACGCAGTTCTCCAAAATCACCCTGATAACCAGTCGTTATTTCATCGAAAATTTCACCACGACTCAATTCATCAATATGTTTTGCCGCATCGTGAATCGGCTCAACCATCGCATCGAGCGTGCCGTTAAACCCTTCGATGATTTTTTTGAATTCCCCGACGTGTTTGACGGTATCGGCGCGTACGGCAAGCTTGCCTGCAATGGCGGCTTCGGACAGTGACGCGGCATCTGCCGCCAGTCTGCGCACGGCTTCGATCATTTTATACATGGCAGCCATGACGCTGGTGGTGTCACCGGGAGCCAGATTTATTTCGCGGCTCAGGTCGCCCGCCGCAACCATATTCGCAATTTGCGCAACCTCTTTGGTTTCAGCGCCAAGCTGGCTCATCACAGCGCCGATGATCTTGTTGCCGAGTCCGATGGCCAGCACTACGCAGGCCGCCAATATCGCCAGCATGAACATTGTTGCGCCACTGGCGGTTGAGCCCTGTGTTCCAGCCGTCAGTTTAACCCCGATACCACCAATTACTCCGCCAATAAGCGCCATTGAGACGAACCCGCTCATCAGCATCTTTTTCAGCCCCGTGTCCTTGAACATCCGAGTGTTCTCCTTTACCTGTTATTTTTCCGTGTCTATTGTGTCAGTTCGGCGTGTGAGGAGGAAGCCCCCGTACCAGCCGTTTTCTCTATCGAGTGTGTAGCCTCATCCTGCATCATCTTGTCGACATTGAGTATGATGATGAATTCATTGTTATGATTTCCCATGCCGTTGATGAAATCGGTATTGATCCTCGAGCCGACCTTGGGAACAGCCTCTATCTGGCCGGGATCGAGTTCCAGCACCTCGCGCACCGAATCTGTAAGCGCGCCCATAACAAAGGCCGAACCATCAGATACGATTTCCATGACAATGATGCAGGTATCAACGGTCGTATCCGCCTCGGGCAGGCCGAAAAGTAACCGCAAATCCACAACGGGCACAACACTGCCACGCAGGTTGATCACTCCCCTCATGTATGTCTGTGTCTTCGGAACCCGCGTGACGCATGTGTATTCCAGAATTTCACGAACTCGGGCCACATCCACCGCAAACACCTCATCATCAAGAACAAACGTGAGATACTGGGTTGCCAGCAACTCTTCGCCCATCGTCATCACTCCTTTCAGTTTCATAGTTTCATGGGCATTGCGATTTTAATGAGTACAACAATTGTGCCAAGAAGCAGATTACGACCCCCATGACAGTACCAACATCCCGCAAACAGGCAGTTTAGACATCGAGTATGATTCAGGGAGGAGACCTGTTGGGGATTTCAGTGCAGGATGGATAGTGTGACATGTCACAGCCGGAACTGTGACATGTCACACAGCGTGTGTGTCATGTCACAGCTTGGAAACCAGCGTCGACCTGGCAATCGAAACAGGGAAGCTCTCGCCGCTATGATTTGAAGCTCTGGATAAGCGTTTCAGGGAACATGTTGTGGACAAAAAAAGAATGCGGGAGGAGGAGAAAGAGGGGCATAGGTAAGCATAGATATGTTGATCGTGATGCACAATTTCAGAATATCTCGGACGGACCAGTTCGCCGCCAGTCGTCACGATTCCAAAAGGTTTCAGGGGCTGCAAAAAAAACGCCCCATATGCAGGAGGGGCGCATACGGGGCAAAGGACTTCAGTTATGTTGATTGTTGCACATCAGTTCGGTCATTTTTGTGACATGAGTTACAAACACGGGAAAAAGCATTCAGGGAGACCCGCTTGTCACCGTTCTCCCAGACAGGATAGACACCAGGCACACCGCTTTCGCCCAAACTTTGGCCATCACCAGACGATAATTGCCAGATACGTGAAGCCACCTATAACCAATTTGGCAACTACATTTGACATGTATATTACCAATTCTCACACTAACCAGAATAAGCGTTGCAGGACTTGATGTCCTGGTGATTGCTGATGAGGCACCAGTGCGTTGCCAGGACACTCCAGGCTTTGCAGCGGCAGAACTCACCCAGGATAGGTCAGTTGAATCTGGTTGAATATACAGCGAGAAAAGGCCGGTTTCCGCCATGGATTCCAGCCTTTTTGTACCAACTTTCCAGAATGGAAAAAAACATTAAATACCCTTGTATTTCAAAGGTATGGAGGTACGATTTTAGAGGTGGCAAGAACTTCACGAAAAACCGGGATGTCACTATAAAAAGGGGGGATTATGAAAAGAATGGTCGTAGTTACTGCATTGCTTATGATTCCTCTGAGCGCCTCGGCAAGTTGTATGAAATACGAATACTCAGCACTGAATTCCATGAGCAAAGAAGAGCTGAAAGCAGCATTAAGGGCAAACAACAAAGAATTCATGAATTCATTTGAACACGGTGCCATGTACTTGAGAAATAGAAACAGAGCCGGTTTTGACATGCAAGACAGAATCACGCGTGACTGCATAGAACAATCGGAGCAAATAAAACGGGTCCTGTATCACAAATACCCAATGCCTGGAGAAAGAAAAAAGAGTGGTCACGACAGTATCTGACATCAAATTCGTAACAGCTTGAACCAAATACCCGCCGAACCACGTAATAGCACACCCAGTACCCCAAGGCGTCCCGTTCCTCAAAACTATGGTGTTATAGCCAAGGGCAATCCTGATGGAAAGATTCAATTTCCGCGCCTGGTCCATATCAACATGTCTCATGTATTCGGGGCACACGACATGTCGCCTGAGGTAAAATACTGATAGATGACTGCATCAAATCTGCACTAAAACACTTCAGACGCACAAAAGGCTTTACAGGGTAACCCGTAAAGCCTTGTATTTGTTGGTACCAGAGGTCGGATTCGAACCGACAAGCCCTCACAGGCGGCAGATTTTGAGTCTGCTGTGTATACCGTTCCACCACTCTGGCGTGGGGAAGAACAATACTGCAAAAGCCATGACGCAGTCAAGAGCAAAGCTCATAGTAATTGTGCGACAAAAAAATATTGACTTCATACGGGTGATCTGGTAGAAACGGGTTTCCTTTGTGGGGCTGTAGCTCAGCTGGGAGAGCGCTTGACTGGCAGTCAAGAGGTCGACAGTTCGATCCTGTTCAGCTCCACCAAAATAAATCAAGGACTTGGCAACGATGCCAAGTCCTTTTTTTTCGCCCAATCGGTCGCATTGGTATATAGTAGGTACTACGTTGCCCAACCAGAAGTGAAATGGAACATCGCTTATGACACCTCCAAAGATACAGACAAAAACCCCACTCACTACGGAATATCTGGAACAGAAAAAGCTGGTTGCGCAGAACAAAAAACTCGTGTCGTCTCAGAAACAAGCCAAAACAGATATCCCGCCGGATGATGTCGTTACGCTTTCCTCCGAGCATCCTGACGCCCAAAATGTAGAAACAATAAAGAAACCGTCCCAGCCGGTGACCTTTGAAGAGAAACAAGCCTTGAAGGCGGAGTTTTCTGTCCGCGTTTAGGTGAAGGGGCTACTCCTTTCAGTGCTCCCCTCTCTCACTACGCTCCCCGCGTGACACACCACCCGATTCGTTGCCGTCTTCACCCTGCGTAGTAGGCCACCCTCTGATAATAATCGCCAGATACCTGAAGCTATCTACGACCAACTTGGCTAGCACATTCGCCATGTATTTTATCAGTTCGCACAACATCCAGAATATGGACGCGAGCGCCATTATGAAGAGCCCTTTCAGGAAAATGGTCCCCACACCATGACCGTTTATTCCATTCCACACCATCAAGAGTATCTGCATCTCGTCCCTCCCACTATCAGCTTGACATTCAATCTCTCGGTTGTACTCTTGAGGCACTGCTGGCGATCAGGCGAACCAGCGCCGCTCCAGGAACATCGGCACTCCCTGGCGCCCAGGAAATCAACCACACACGGATGAAGGAGTCTCGCATGAAAGATCTCAAGGGAACCAAAACCGAAAAAAACCTCGCCGCCGCCTTTGCCGGAGAATCACAGGCGCGCAACAAGTACACCTTCTTTGCCTCGGTCGCTAAAAAGGAAGGCTTTGAAAAGATCGCAGCCATCTTCCTGGAAACCGCCGACAACGAAAAGGAGCACGCCAAGCTGCACCTGAAGTATTTACAGGGAATCGGCTCCACCACAGACAATCTGCGGGCCGCTGCAGCGGGTGAAACCGACGAATACACCGATATGTACCCACGTATGGCCAAGGAGGCGCGGGATGAGGGTTTTCCTGAGATAGCCTTTACCCTGGAAGCCATCGGCAAAATCGAAAAGGCACACCAGGAGCGTTACAGCATGCTGCTCAAAGAACTTGAAACTGACACATTCTTTGCCCAAAAAGAACCGGCTCTCTGGCGATGCCGCAATTGCGGACACATCCATGAAGCTTTGCAGGCGCTGGAGATCTGCCCGGTCTGCAAACATCCCCGTGCATATTTTGAACTGGTGGATGGCAAGTATTGATCGTTAGTACGTACGTTTCAAATTGACCCGCATGCGGGTCTGCCATGCCACGTGTCAGACCCGTTGCATATCTCAGCAACCTGGCCACAACGCCTCACTGAGTCCGGATTTCCGTTCAATTTTACGCGCAACCGCCGTTACAAACAGATCGTCCCTTCCCCAGATTTCTACCCGGCTCCTGGCCCGGGTGATGCCGGTGTAGATCAACTCCCTGGTCACAACGTCCACATCGTGGGCGGGAAGCAGCATCAGGAGCCGCTCAAATTCAGAGCCCTGACTCTTGTGGATTGTCATGGCATAGACCGTTTCGTGCGCCGGAAGCCTGAGCGGCGAAACCGTGCGAACATCGCCTTCAGGGGTTGGAAAATGGACCAGCGCTTTGCCGTCCGCATCGGGATCGGGAAAGACGATTCCGATATCGCCGTTGAACAGCTTCAGGTTGTAGTCATTGGCCGTAACCATCACCGGCCGTCCGCGGTACCAGCGCTTGTGCGGCTCGATCAGCCCCTTTGACGCGAGTATCTCCTCCACCAGCGCATTGATGCTTGAGACGCCATAGGGCCCCTGACGCATGGCGCAGAGCACCCTGAAGCCATCGAAACGCTGCAAGGCCTCGCGGGCGCTGCCTGCCGTTAGGAAGGAACCATAGCCGTCGATAATGATGTCGACCAGAGCCTTTTTGAGCCCGTCCGCCGGAGGGACAGCGCGCCAGGTCAGATCAGCGCTGCCAGAGGATCCGATCAAAGCCAAGGCCTCTGCTCCCCGACCGCCGTTGATCAGCATGGCCAGCGCCCCGATACCGCTCTCATCTCGAAATCGGTAGTTTTTTTTCAGAACAACCAGGGAATCTCCGAGTGGCGGTGTCGTCTCACCGTCAACCTCCATCGGCATGTTTGCGCCGCACAGGGCGGCATGAAGGGTGCGGAACTCCGCTGAAAACAGCTCCCTCCGTCCGGCGCCGCACAGGTCACCCAGCACCGCCCCCGCCTCCACCGAGGCCAGCTGGTCACGATCCCCCAGCAGGATCAGCCGGGCTTCCTGCTTGAGCGCCACGGCCAGCTTGGCCATCAGCGGCAATGCCACCATGGATGCTTCATCAACGATCACCATGTCGAACGGCAGGGGGTTCAGCTCCGAATAGCGGAACCGCACCGAAGCGTGCCGTGCTCCCAACAGACGATGGATGGTCGAGACATCGCGGGGAATCAGCTCCTTGACACTCTCCTCACAGGCCAGTCCCGCTTTCATGCGATTGATGGACTCCATCAGGCGCGCCGCTGCCTTGCCGGTGGGGGCTGCCAGAGCGATGCGCAACGGCTGACCTTTGGCCTGTTCCAGCAGCAGCGCCAGTATCTTGACCACGGTCGAAGTCTTGCCGGTCCCCGGTCCGCCGGATATGATACAGAACCGTTTCCGCAGTGCTGCCAGAGCAGCTGCCTGCTGCCAGTCAATCCCCTCCCCCGTTGCGGGAAAAAGCCTGCCAAAACCCGAGGAAAGCAGCCCCGGATCGGGCAAGACACAGTTGCTGGCAGCCTTTTCCAGGACAACCCGCGCCAGATCGCGCTCGTACTTCCAGTAGCGGTAGAGATAGAGCCGGTCACCATCGTCGAGAATCAGGGGGCGAAAATCACCGGGAGAGCCGACCACGGCTGTTTTCCGCAGAATTTCCCGCAAGTCGTCCAGGGGGGGCATGGCGAGATCCTCGCCATTGACACGGATAAGCCTGCCGCCAATATCGGCCAGATCCAGACAGATGCTGGCGTTGGCCACCATGCTGCTCACCAGGGAGGCCAGCCGCCAGAGTACGGGAGGAGCGTTTCCCGACTCCCGGCAGATGAAATCGGCAAAACTCCGATCAATCGCGCTCAGTTTAAAATCCGTTGCCACCCCTATCCCCCCGCCTGAACCAGGCAATCCGTCAGATCATCAATCAGCTCCCTGGACGGCAGGTCCCGGAAAAAACCGAACTGTTCGCCATGTTCAGGAGAAGCTCCCCGCAGAAACACGTACAGAACCCCGCCAAAATGTGATTCGTAATCATAGGCAGGCACCCGCAATGAGAGGTAGCGGTTGAGGGCCACCGTGTAGAGCAGATATTGGAGCGGATACAGATTGCGCTCCATGGCTGTTGTGAGTGCCTCCCGACCATAATCCTCCAGACGATACCCCAGGTGGTTCGATTTCCAGTCCACCAGGTAATACCTGCCCCCCCGATGGAACACCATATCCATAAAGCCCCTGACCATGCCCCGCACCGGCTTGAAGTCCAGGCCAGAGCTGATCCGGCCAAGATCGGCTACCGAATGCTGCGCCCCCCATTTCAGGAGACAACTGCCCAGATGTTCCGGTGTGAGAAAATTGAGAGGAAAGAAAAATTCCAGTTCTGAAAGCCAGCTCCCCCGTTCAAGGCCGGACAGGGTAAATGCTCCCTCGGGCGATGCCAAGGGTGTCGTGATGACAGCCGAGACCATGCTGCGGACGTGGGGGAGCCACTCCGCATCATAACCGTACTTCTCCAATCCCTCTGTCACCTGGGAGGTGATCAGGTCGGGATCGGGGCGGTAAAAATCCAACGTTTCAAATATGCCATGCAGGAAAATACCGGCCTGGGCACCTCGGGGAAAACTGAAGATACTGCGTCCCGTTGGCAGCCCATCCGGTTCAGCCGCAATTGTCAGCTGCTCCCCGATTTCGTCCCGGTCGGGCTGTTCGATTGCCGTCTTTCCGTGGGCTGAGAACGACGTAAAACTGGCCACACGCCAATCTCCGGAAACTCTACCCGCAAACGCCCGGCAGACAGGCACGCTCCCCTGGACGCTCCAGGTGAAATCGGGGACGACCGCAACCGTCTCGGGCAAAGGCGACACGGAGATGTTTTCATCACTCAGCCCCGCAAAATCCCGCAACTGGTTCACCACCTGAACCTGGTCGAGATCTGAAACTTCACTGGCCAGGGCGCCGACCAGATCATCCGCAGTTCGGGTTTCAGCACTGGCATGGAAGAGATAGGACAGGGGCGATGTTTCGGGACGGTTTTTCCGGGTTCTGTCGTTGATCTTTCCGGCACAGAGATAGCAGCAGTACTGCGCCCTGGTAAGGGCCACATAGAGCAGACGCAGGTTTTCTGCAAGTGTCTCCTTCTGCGCCAGGGTCCGGTGACGGTCATAGTCGGGAGAACCGAAATCCTTGACCATGGTGTCATCTTCGTGGAAGGCAACCACCTCGTCGTTACCCCGCACCCCGCCCCACAGGAAGGGGCAGAACACGACCGGGTATTCCAGTCCCTTGGAGACGTGGATCGTCACGATCTTGACCGCCATCTCGTCGGTTTCCAGACGGATCTGGTATTCCTCGGCCGAATCGTTGGCGGCGATGCGCTCGCCGAACCAGGTGATCAGACCTTCCATGCCCAGACCCACCTCAAGGGCCTTGTGGTGGATCAGATCAAAACAGTGCAGCAGATTGGTCAGCCGCCGTTCACCGTCCGGGTGACGCAGAAGTCGTCCTCGTACCCCCTCCCGCGCCATCAGGAACTGGCTCATGACCATGAAGCCGCGCTCAAGCCAGGTGTGATGGTATTCGCGAAACGACTCCAGACAATGCTCCCAGGCCGTTTCATCCTCGTTGATCGCGGCAATGTCATTGCCCGACCGGCCCAGAATATCGGTTACCAGGGCCGCCCGCACCTGTGTCTCATTGCCCGGATCAGCCAGGGCACGCAGCAGCGCAAAAACCTGGCGGGCCTCATCGGTGGCAAAGATGCTCATATCGCTGCGCATGACGCTGGGAATGTCCAGTGCTCTCAGGGCATCCTGAATCAGACCGGCTTGGCGGTGGCTGCGCACAATCACCGCCATATCCCTTGGGGCGAGCGCCCTGTCCCCTATCAGGGCCGTACCTTCGGCTCCCTGCCGCAGAAGTCGGGCGATTTCAGCGGCAACCGCCTGCGGTACACGCTGATTGGCTCTGCCAACGTTGATCGGTGTGCCGTCATAATCGGCCGGCATGTACCACAGGTGAAGCCCGCTGCTGTCGCTGCCGGCAATTGTCAGTTTTTTTCCGGCATCCGCTCTGCCCGATGAAAGCGGGTGGTAGCTGATGCGGTCATAGACAAACGGCTGCCGGATGTTGTCAAAAACCGAGTTGAAGGCGGTCAGCAGACGTGGGGTCGAACGCCAGTTGGCGGTCAGGGTAAAGCGCTTCTCCCGTGGCACATTCCGTGCTGCCTGCATATAGGCAAAGATGTCAGCCCCACGAAAACTGTAAATGGCCTGCTTCGGGTCACCGATCAGGAAAAGCGGACAGCTGCCGGTGGAGTAGATCTTCCTGAAAATATCGTACTGAACCGGGTCGGTGTCCTGAAATTCATCAATCAGTGCTGCCCGGTATTTTTCCCGCAGTGTTGCGGTGAAGAGCGGACCGTTTTCGCTGTTCAGCCCCAGATACAGGTCACCCAGCAGATCGTCAAAAAAACGGATATTGCGTTCCCGTTTCCGCAGTGGCAGCCGTTCCCGGCAGAAGTGGATCAGTTCCACGCGCAAAGCCAGAAAGCGCGTGCGCACAGTGTCCTGAAGTACCTGGCAGCAGTCGAAGAAGCCGTGCCGCGGCGGGGAGTACTTTTTCAGCTTCTTTTTTTCCATCCAGCCACTGCAAAATTTATCAAAATCCGCGAAGAGATCATAGGGGTTGTCACCGGCCACAAAGGCATCCATGGCAGCAAACAGCGGGGGCAAGAGGTCCTGACGATAGGTATCGGCTGCCCGCCCCAGCCCTTTATCAGTGGCAACAAGTTCCCGGATTTCAGAACCTGCTTCTTTCCAGTATTCCTTCAACATCCCATATGCCGACAGGCAGTCTTTCTCGATGATCGCAATAGCGGATGTTTCGAACCAGGGGATGACCTTCAGACGCGGATGAGCCCAGATCTCCCTGAGAAAGGACATCAGATAGTCGCAGGTAAAACCATTACGCAGCGCATAGCCCAGGAGCGGTGCAGATTCACTGAAAAACCGTATTCGCCAGAAGTCATCCACGATTTCCCGCACAAGCGCTGTCTGGTCGGTCACCAGTTCGGTATCGTACAGAGAGCCGCTCTCAAAGGCATTGTCCTGCAAGGCACGCAGGCAGAAACCGTGGATGGTAAAGATCGCGGCTGTATCAAAGGATGTCAGCGCCCGGTCGAGCAGTTCCCTGGCCCTGCCTCTGCCGGCGTTCAAGCTTTCGGCGTGTTCGCACAATCCGATCAGAAAATGATCATCGTTTGCGGCGCCATCCAGCACTGACAGTGCTTCGCGGATCCGGGTACGGATCCGGCCACGAAGCTCCTTTGTGGCAGCCTCGGTATAGGTCACCACCAGGATCTGCTCCGGGGTAAGCTCTCGTTCAATCAGCAGGCGCAGATAGAGACAGGCAATGGCATAGGTCTTGCCAGTCCCGGCGCTGGCTTCGATCAGGTTCGTTCCCGATAGTTCGATATGCAGATGATCCAGTTCAAGCATGGTATTTCCCCTGCAGTGACATGGCGCTGATAGTAGCACAGTTGCTTTTTACGTAAAACCGTTTAACCTGGAAAATCATCCACCGCAACCGAGCAAACACTACACTGACTCCCAGGGACACTCCGATGAAACTTGTATCACTCCTCGACCATCCCACCCTTTCCGCGCGACTCTTCTACGCCTGGCCGAACAGGATTCCGGACCCGTTCCCCGTGCAGGGAAAGGAGGGAATGCTGGGGTGCTGGTACAACCGGTCGTTTCCCAACAGCCTGACCATGATCCACTTCCATGGCAATGGCGAGACGGTGTCTGATTATCTGGATCACTTTGCCGGGCGCATTGCAAAACTGGGGGTGAATCTGTTACTGGCGGAGTACCGCGGGTACGGCATGTCAGAGGGAGAGCCCAGTCTGGCAGCCATGCTTGACGACATCCCGGCCATTGTTGCTGCCAGCAACGTGGAGCCGTCCCGCCTGATCTTTTTCGGCCGTTCCCTCGGTTCGATCTATGCGACGCACGCGGCCTCCCTCTACCCCGAAGCGGCCGGTCTGGTCCTGGAGAGCGGCATTGCGGATCCATTGGAACGTGTACTGATGCGCGTGGAACCGCGACAGCTGAACACAACGCTGGGAGCGCTGCGAACAGAAACGGACAGAGCCTTGAATCAGAGGCACAAACTGGCCCTGTTTCAGGGGCGGACCCTGGTGATGCACACCCGCAACGACGATATCGTCCCCTGTACCCATGGCGTACTGCTCCATGACTGGGCCAACGAACCGAAAGAGCTGGTGCTTTTCGAACGGGGAGATCACAACAACATCATGGAAGTAAATGAGGAAACATATTTCGAGCATGTGGGGAGATTCATTTCGAGAATTCTTGCGGTTTGATGGTGAATTTTTCTCCGTGGGCACAAAAAAACCTCCCTTTTCAGTGAGAAGGGAGGTTTTTTTGTTCAGCTTGTATATCGCTGCTATTACAGATTTTTTCTGATTTCCGACAGCTGCGCAAAGTGCTTGCGCTCTTCGTCAATAATGGCGTCAAGAGGTTTCTGGTCGTCTGCGTTTACGAATGCCTTCAACTCAGAATAATAGAGAATGGCATCCATCTCCCTCTGGATGGCAAACTCCAGGGCACTGGCAACATCAATGGTTTTGGTCATTGAGGCATCGTTTGTAAAAAACACTTTGCCATCGATGTAGTTATGGAGATACGACAGGTACTCGCCCGGATACTCTTCGGGAGGCTCATACAGGGTTACCTGGGAAAGAAATTTTTCGAATGTCTTCTTGTGCTCAGCCTCTTCAGAGGCCAAGAATCCGAATAACTTTTTTGCCTCGCTGTTTCCGGAAAGCTCGGCCGCTTTAGTATAAAAAAGCCCGCCATTCTCTTCCATGCGTACGGCAAACTGCAAAACGTCACTGGCTGCAAAGATGCTCATTTGAACTCCTTCCGTATGCGTATTTATTTTGGGCGCATACTAGCACCACAAATAGGTGGGTGTCAATCGCCATTGAACCCTGATTGCCAAAGAAAAGCCCATGGACCATCTTTAATCGGATATTGGTCCACCAACCAGTATTTGGCTGTTACTGCTCGTTCGATTCCATCTTCCGTTCAGCTGCCTTCACGATCCGTTTGGTCATCGCAGCTGACATGGTCCTGGTCATCTCTCCCAGGGCTCCCATGGTTGCTTTTGTGAATTTCCTGGCCGGATCGCTGCGCATGAACGCTATGAATTCCCGTAGTTCACCGTCACTGAGATCAGCATAGGTGTGGATCAGGCCAGCTTGCACCATCTTGCGCAACTGCGGCTCATATTCGGCCTTCTGCTGGTTTATCTTCTGGATGATTTCTCGGCGGGCCTTCTTTTTATCGGAGGTTTTGCCGGGAATGGAGCTTATGGCCCCGGAGACCGCATCCACAATCAACTGCAGTGACATCTCCGTAGTTCTCCCGGCACTGTCCAACTCCTGGATCAGCGCCCGGAGCCGGGCAGACGGCGGATTTTCTTCCAGATCGCTCAGTATCTGCTGCGCCATGTCCGCTGATGTCACCGCATTACTAATTTGAGCCTCGCTGACCTTCAACCCCAGCGGGCTTTTCGTCCAGGCAACAATCGCTTGCAATGTTTTGCTGTCCAGATGCGAACCATAATAGGCGCGTATCCTCTGTTTGGCTTCGCTCGCATCGAAACCGGCCAAAGCCTGGGCAAGGATTTCATTAAACTCGTTATTTTCGCCGGCGGATGACAGGGCGCCGGCCGTAAACTGCTGGATAAACTGATCGATCTGCCGGTCAAAGCTCGATCCCTTGATCAACTGTTCGACAAGGTCATTATTAGGCGCTGCTCCTTCAGCAACGCGTGCCCGGGAATCGGAGGTGGTCTTCTCGGAAAACGTCCCGATGCGGTTGAATTTCTGAGTCTCTTCCATCAGCACTTCATCGCTGGTGAACTCGAAGATGGTCTTCGCCTTGCTCAGGAAGACCGTAGTGCCTTCGATCCAGACCGAATTACCAACCTCCCTGGAGCCGTCCTTGAAAAAAACAGTTGCCGCTCCGAATGCCAGGTTGCTCGTACAGACAGCGATCAGCAGAACAACTAAAAATGTCAGCCGCATGGGCGCCTCCTTGGTGCCGGTTGTGATGTGGGGGATTATCAAGCGCGTAAAACAAAAACAATAATTTAGCCTCTTGATTTCCTCGAGATTACTTCATGATTCATGATTAAGACATAAAATCCTGGTAATCGCGAGGTAATCTTGAGGCAAACCAAATGCAGTACGATCGTCTCAATACCCTCTCAGGTTCTGACATATTTACGTTTTACGTCCACACTCTTGCCGAAATTGATCAGCAACCCCAGCTTGATGTTCGTCGCTTTCAGATAATTCTTGAGCTGGATTTCATGGATATCCGTTAGTTTATCTAATGCCTTCAGTTCAATGATTATTGAACCTTCGACAACAAGATCTGCAAAATATTCGCCGACAACCTTACCCTTGTAAACCACTGAAATCGGTTTTTGTGCTTCCGTTTTAATGCCTCTAACTATCAGTTCTTCCAGCAAAGCGTTCTCGTATACCTTCTCTAAAAATCCGGTACCCAGGATATTATGGACTTCAAATGCACAACTGATGATCTGCTCCGTTAAATTGGAGTTGTCGTACCTTGTCATTCCAGACCTTTTACACTGCCAATTCAAAAGACTTCGCGAGTTTGCATGACAGTTATTGGACTAATGGTTTCCCATAATTCACAGATTGTCAGATTCTAAAATCCAAGTAATCACGAGGTAATCGTGAGGCCAAGTCCAGCGCCTTATGATTTCGTAATCGTCTCAACCGCCGCTGAAACCGGCTTCTTCAGCAGACCGCCAAGATCCACACCGGGTAGCAGCTTGGTCAACATCCCCATCAGTCCATCCGTAGCGCTGCCTCCGCCCGTGACAAGCACATCCGGAACGATCTTGATGTGACCGTTTTCGATGGCCGCCGCAATCAGCTCCACGATCTTGATCTGCTTGATGGCCTCCTCGCCGATGGCCTCCTGCTGCTTGTTGTAGGCCTGGGCGGTGGCCTCGCCGATGGCGGCGATCTTGGAGGCTTCGCCGTCGCCGATGGCTTTCAACCGCTTGCCCTCACCCACACCCTCCAGGGCCTTGGCCTCGGCATTACCCTCGGCCAGGGTGATCATCTCGGTCTTCTTCTGGGTGGCAACCTTGACGGCGATTTCAGACGCAACCAGGGTCGGCTGCTGGTCGGCGGTGGCGCGCATCTTCTCCATCTCGGTGCGCTCGGCCTGGGAGCGCTGCTCCATCTTGTACATCTCCTGCTGCTGTTCGGCGATGATCCGTTTGGTCTGGGTCTGCATCAGCTCTTCGGGCAGCTTGATCTGGCAGATCAGCACCGATACGCACTCCACATGATAGCGCTCCAGATCGGCCCGGGCGCGGGTTTCGGCCTTGGTCTGCTCTTCCGAGCGGCTCTGGAGGAAGTTCATGGCCGAGGCGGTGGAAGCCTGGTTCCTGAAGGAGGAGTCGATCATGGGGTGGATGACGTGCTGGATCAGGTTGTCGATGGAGCCGACCTTGGCCACCATATAGGGCGCCTGGTCCGGACGGACGCGGATGACGACCTTGACTGCCACCTGGATCGGGAAACCATCCTTGGAGATGACCGTCAGCTGGTCGAAGCGGGTCTCGGCCTGATCGTCCCAGTCGATGGTGATGTTGGTGGTGTCGATGACGTAGACCATGAAGGCCCGCCGGTTGAGATAGTAGCGACCGGGACCGGCCACCTCTTCCTGGATGCCGCGGAAGCCCTTGGGCACGACGTACTTCTCCTTGCCCTCCTCCTCGGAAGCGCCCAGCTGGGTCGAACCGAGCCGTTTCTTCATCTCCTCGGTGGGGTCCTCACCCACGTTGGACACAATCACCCCGACCTGGCCGCGCTCGATCACGGCCACACTGTCAACCTCAACGCCGAACATGAAGGGGTTGATGTAATAGGTTCCCGGCCGCAGCACATCCAGCTGCGGTCCGCGCTGTCCCCGCTTGGTCAGGAAGGCGGAGCCGTCCTGATAATCGTTGTGACCGGTAATGGGACAGGCAACGTATTCCCGTTCCGGCAGCGGAATACCGTCCAGGGCGGTGACCAGACCGACCTTGTTGGCTTCGATCACCACCGCCGGAGCGATCTGGATCTGGAACAGGTTCAGGTTGATGCGGTAGGTGCCGGGCAGCAGCACGTCGATCTGCGGCCCCTTCTGGCCGCCGTTTTTCAGGAAGGCCTCGCCGTTCTCGTAATTGGAGTGACCGGTGACGCTCTGGGCCAGCAGCCGTCCCATGGGGATGGGAGCGCCGTCCTGGGCGGTGACCATGCCCACCTGCCCCTTGGCGATCACCACCGCCTCGGCCTTGGTGACCTTGAACAGGTTGGGATGGATGCGGTAGACACCGGGGGGCAGGATCTCGGTCTGGGGACCTTTCTGGCCGCCGCTCGTGATGAAGTCCTGGCCGGACTGGAAGGCGTTGTGGCCGGGGACCACGGTGGCGAAGATACGGCCGGCAGGAATGGCCGAACCATCGGCCGACTCCACCAGACCGATCTCCCCTTCGCTGATCTTGGTGGCCGAACTCTTGGTGACCTTGAACAGGTAGGGGTTGATGCGGTAGTTGCCGGGAGGGATGATATCGATCTGCGGTCCCTTCTGGCCGCCGTTCTTGATAAAGGCGTCTCCGTTCTGAAAGGAGGAGTGGCCTTCCACGGCCTGGGCAAAGATCCTCCCCTCCGGGATGGCGACGCCGTCAACCGATTCCACGATACCGATCTCAAAATCCTTGATCTCGGTGACATTACCCTTGGTCAGCTTGAACAGGTAGGGGTTAATGCGGTACTTGCCGGGGGGCAGCAGTTCGATCTGCGGTCCCTTCTGTCCGCCGTTCTTGATGAACACCTCCCCATCCTGGAAGGAGTTGTGACCGGCCACGACCTCGGCAAAGATCCTGCCGGCCGGGATGGATGATCCATCCACCGACTCGATCAGACCGATCTCGTTTTCCAGAATCTCGGTAAAGACACTCTTGGTGGCCTTGTAGATAAAGGGGATCAGGAAGTGCAGGCCCGGTCCCAGGGTGCGGGCCTGGATACCGACCTCATTGCCCAGGGCCACAACCCGCCCCTGGGGCATCTTGCTGCCGAACCACCTGCGTTCGATCAGGGCGATCTCGTTGCCCCCCACAACCACCACCGAGTTCCAGACCAGGATGATAAAGGCGGCAAAGCCCAGCAGATAGTGGGTGTGCTGAGCGAGCCAGGACAGCAGAGTAAAGACATTGTACATGGGTTCCTCCGGTTAGTGTTTCGTTCTTAGTAACGGGAAACTGTTTTTGCATCTTAAGGTCAGACGTTGCTTTTGTAGTTTGAGAAGAACGGGCCGGGAGAACTGCGGCGGTTTTAGGCCGGTGCTTCTGCCTGGTTGGGATCTCGCTCTATTGGGTCTGTTATGCTACTCTCTGCTTCGGAAAATGGTTTTGGTTTTACAGTTACTTGACCGCTGGCCCTTATTTCTGATGGTGGGAAAGCTAACCACTCAATTGGTATGTTTTTCATAATGCCCTGTAAATCTAGTGGGTACGCCTGGAATTCATCAAGAATCTGGTTCTCTAAATTAACTTCAAAGCCTTGCGTTATAAAAATGTCGCCATTTGTTGAATTTGTACCAAATGGCGGTTGCCAAACATCTCTCCTGTTGCTTTGAGGGTTTCGCCACATCTCTTTGTTAAAAAGAACATCATATGCAGCTTGTTCCACTCGTCTTATCACTGGCCTTACATCAGACTCCAAAAGAAAACACTCACGTTCGTCAGCATGTGTTATTGGGTGCCGGATGTTCAGAATCCAATTTTCAACTTCTTGTGCTGAATACTGAAATGCCGAAGTACATAAGAAGTCAGCAAGTGGGGCTATAAGTCGCTTCGAGCTAAGGCGAAACGCTCTTTCAAACACCCTAATATACTCATGAAACTTTCCAGTTAAATGCTCATGAGCAATAGATTCCACTAATAAGGCAACACCATCCAATCGGTCTTGCAGATGCTCTAAATATTCACCTATATCACTAAATTTTATCAAACTTCCAGTTTCACACCTATTCCCCGGTAAAAAAGAGAATCCATGTACTTGAGCAAGCCTCGTTCTTTCTTCATCATTTTCTGGAAGTAGTGCAATAGAAGGTGTGGGGGATGATATGGTTCTTCTACCGCGGATGGAGAGTGATATTAGGTTTCCCATTGTTTCAATACAGCCTTCCAGCTGTTTCCGAAGTTTCTCTGGTATTACCGCTAATCCTTGCGCTGTCACTTTTGGAAAATATTTCATCTCAGCTTGCGCAATTACTATGAGCCGCACGCCTTTTTCTGTTCGATTACTCCCAATTGTCCCGATTTCAATGCCGCCGATTGTGCCACGCCATTTCTCCCATTCCTCAGGTAGTTCTGAAAAATGAAGGCAGCCAAGTCTCAATAATTTCATAGTTTCACTCTCGAATTGGGGGTTTAATCGTCGTTTGTCTGTCCGACGGGCATGGCTTTGACCTGCCGGTCTCTTGGGGCAGATCGTAAGCCTGGTTGAAGCGTTTTCCCCTATCTGTTGCGATTCAGATAGTTTTGCCAAGTTTGTGCAGTCGTTCGGCGACAGTTGCAAGATCATATGATTTGGAAGTAACGAATTGGACAACCCCCATGTCACCTTTGGTGAGATTACATTCTCTGCACACAAATACGAGGTTTTCTAATACAGATAACCCGCCCATTCGTATTGGGTAGATATGGTCAAGATGTGGGGTTTCTCCTATCGGCCCTCCACAGTACGGACACAAGGCGCTAGGCTTAATTCCCTTTTTCAGGTTCGTTGCAAGAGATCTTGATTTTTCATCCAAGCGAGCAATTTTAGCTTTTTTTACTGTTTCAATATCCGCCCGCAGCCTTGCCCTCTCCTCGCTGGCAAGTTTTTGAATTTTCTGGTCTGCGGCCTTTAACCAAGTTGTCGTCTGAACAAGACTCTCATGTAGTTCGGTGAGGCGACTCAACGTTGGTTGATTTGCTGATAGAAGTCTTTCGACCTCTAGGAGAATTGGTTCGGTCTGCTTACGGAGTTCCTCAAGATTCTCCAGATGCTTCTTGTGTTGGTCGATGCACTCGCGCTTATTGGGGTAAAACCACTTCTTTTCAATGTGTGCTACATTTTCTAGCGTCCTCTCAATCTGGACATGGATGCTATTTGATTTGTACTTCGGAATATTCTTTATTAACTCCACCAAATAACCGATATCACAGTCATTGTTACCATTATGTCTATCCAATAACATGCTATTACACTTTAACATGACTTCCGAATGAATGGATGGATCAGGAAAATGAAAGGTAGGTTCATGGAGAATATACGATAATCTTGAAAGCTGTGTCTGCAGGTGAAAAAGAAGCGGTTTAATGCCTGCGCCATTTACAATGCACTGGATATCCTCAGCGCATGAAGCGTTTTGCGAAGCAATTGCTTCGTATTTGCTCAGGTCTATTGAGGAAGGTGACATCTTGTTTTTATTTAAAGGCTTCGAATGCTTCATATCAAAGAATCTGACCTATTTGTACTCAGCGAAAATACCACTTGGTGATGCCTTCTCTGTCTCGCAAATCCAATGACCAATTTGGATTAAAGCTTCCTGGATTTGTTGCTCATTCATTTTGTTCCCCGCTGCTTTTTCCCAAAGCCAAGTCAGATAATCTCCGAGAGATTCTGGATAGTTAATGGAATCATGGTCAAGATTTTCAAATAAATAAGGCATTCCTCGCTTGTCGCATGCTCCACCGATTGCAACATGAGACACATTCCATCCTGTGTCCGTCAATTTCACTGTGTAAGCGTCGTTATGGCCCCAGCGTCGCGAATAAACTTCAAGTTTCATCATTCTCTCCTTTCTTTGGTCCAACTTGGTATTGACCAGCCCCTTCTCAACACCCCAAAAAGGACATGTAAACCGTGTCCATGAAAATGTGTGGGAAACAGGGAAAATGGGGAGTGACGTGACTATTCTTTCGACCGAATTATGCAATAGTGGAAGCCTGCCCCATCTGCCCTTTACACCAGGCCTTCCAGAGCATCCAATTGTTCGATCGAAAATGTGCCTTTTTTGCGACGGCACAGACAGTTGCCTGAACAATAGTAATATGCTCCATAGACAAAACTGGACTCAACTATCTGGATTGAAAACCCATTATCCTGGATTATCACTGAATAGCTGGAATCCGCATCCGCTGCATTAAATTCCTTATCACAGTGATCGCAGCGCAATAGCTTGGGTGTCCTGTTTCTGCGATCTTCGCCATCAAATGTATTGCCGCTTCCCGAATCCCGCAACAGATCATATCCGACCCGCACCCAGCCATCAGAGCGCAGGAAAGACCGGAT
>JACAAY010000093.1 GCA_013377095.1 Desulfuromonadales bacterium | reverse complement strand
AAAGAGTTGCGCGAAGCCGGCAGTCATATGCCGGTGCTGATGCTAACTGCCCGTGGCACAACCGAGGACATCGTTTCCGGACTTGAGGCTGGCGCCGATGACTACCTGCCCAAACCGTTCGCCTTTGCCGAGTTATTGGCCCGCGTTATGGCATTGTTGCGTCGGAGTGAGCAGGATCGCGGTGCCGAGATATTCTTCGCCGACCTTCGACTTGATCCGGTCTCTCACAAGGTATGGCGCAGTGGAAATGAGATTGATCTGACTGAAAAGGAATACGGGCTTCTGGAATACATGGTGAGAAATCCCAATACGGAATTGACCCGGGCCATGATAGCTGAGCATTGCTGGAATTATGAGTTTGACAGATTCACCAACATCATAGATGTGTATATCAACTATCTGCGCAAGAAGTTGGACGGAAACTATCCCACGAAACTGATTCAGACGGTTCGCGGAAAGGGATACATGCTTCGAGAGGGATAGGCGCTTGATGATTTCTGGCAAGAATTGATGATTATACGGCCGCGTCTTAGCGGCCGTAAGTTTTTATTCATATTTCAGCTTGGAAACGGATAAATAATCCATGGTGGTGTCGCATTGGTGAAGGCTCGAATTCAAGTAACACCACCAACCTCTTCTCATTTGTTGTCATGCCGAAGAGCGCAAGGTAATATTTGTAATTTCGGCGCTGGTGCCGAAGCGCATTGGTGGACCCCAGAATCCGGTGCCGGAACTGACGTAGATTTGGGTTGCAGTGTCTCGGTGGCGATGAAACCCTTTCACATAGGGTTGCTGCAACTGAACCACATAATTAAAAGGCCAGATTTGTCCGCCATGTGTATGGCCTGACAGTTGAAAATCGACGCTATGTGCCGCCGCTTCATCTATGGCTACCGGTTGATGTGCCAGCAGCACAAGTGCCTTATCCTGGTCCCGGCCTGCCAAGGCCTTTGACAAATCAGGGCCCTGGCCAGCAAATTGTCCGCTACTCCAATCATTGACACCGGCAAGGTCGAAGCTATCGCTTTGCGCGCCGGCTACGATCGATACGCGCTCATTTCGCAGGACGGCTAGACCGAGATCTTCGATATGGGCGCACCACGGTTCGACACCGTAATAATATTCGTGGTTGCCGGTAATGAAATAAACCCCAAGTGGCGCAGCTAAATCAGCGACAGGCGCGACATGGCGCCCCAACTTCTCGACTGAGCCGTCAGCCAGATCGCCGGTCACCACAATAATATCAGGCTCCAACGCATTCACTTTATCGACAATTTGCCGCAGCCATTTGCCATCTATTATTGGTCCAATATGCAGATCGGTAATCTGCACGATCTTCAAGCCGTCCAGTGATTTCGGCAGCCGATTCAACATGACGGTCAGCGGCTTAACCGTGACTTGCCGCAAGCCGTTCCATAATGAATATACACCCAACAACCCGCTGGCCCCCAAAGCCGTAATGCCAAGCGCACGTTGAATCAGAAAGCGGCGATTTGGATCATGAATCGGCGCAGCTGGTACAAGGTTCAACAAAAGCCAGAACATATCAGCAGCCAGCATTGACACTATCATTAACAGTGTCAGGCCCATCCATGGAAAAACGATCCAGGCAAAGGCTTTTTCGGCTTCTCGCGGCAACATACGGCTGACGGGAATGGAGATGAAAGTCAGCACGGCAAGACCGCCCAGAAGCAGAGCTGGAATGCGCCGCTGTCCGTCCGGTAGTTGCAGAAAATAGCTGATGTGGGCAAAGAGAAAGAAATGAGACAAGGCTATGACAATCGCAAAAAACCCAAGAAAAACTACCATGTGCCCAGTACGCGTCATATACTCAACCCTGGTGTGGCCTGTTGGAAGAAACAAGTTATACAAGGGGCCAGAACACCAGGCCTATTCCTTTGGATCAAAGAAAAATTCCGCCCGAGACTTCCACTCTTTGACCGTTGATCCAGCGGTTGTCTTCTGATAAAAGCGCGGCAACCGCCCCTCCAATATCATCCGGCAGTCCGACGCGGCCAAGAGCTGTTTGGGCTGCGATCATCTGATTGATTTCCGGATTATCACGAACCATACCGCCGCCAAAATCAGTTTCGATTGCCCCGGGAGCGATGACGTTCACGGCGATATTGCGCGGCCCCAGCTCCTTCGCCAGATAACGCGTCAATACCTCGATGCCCCCTTTCATCGCAGCATACGCAGCATAACCGGGGAAGGAAAAGCGTGCCAGGCCGGATGAGATATTCACGATCCGTCCACCGTCCTTCATGATCGGCAGGAGTTTCTGAGTCAAGAAAAAGGTCCCCTTGAAGTGGATATTCATCAACCGGTCAAACTGTTCCTCGGTGGTCTCCATGAAGGGTGCATTGATGCCGATACCGGCATTATTAACCAGATAGTCGAAATCGCTTCGTTGCCATTTTTCAGCCAGGGCATTTTTTACTTTTTCCGCAAAAACGACGAACGTTTTGTGGTCGGACAGGTCGAGTGCAAGTGCAATGGCTTTTCGTCCCGACTTCTCGATCTGGGCGACTACTTCTTCGGCTTCAGCCTGTTTGCTATTGTAGGTAAGAATGACATCATTTCCCTTGGCAGCGAGGTGCAGGGACATGCTTTTGCCAAGACCACGACTACCACCGGTTACGAGTGCGATTTTCATAATTCAGCTCCTTTATGAGGGATAACGTATCTGATGTTGCCATGACTAAAATGTACACCTTAGGGGTCGATTGTGAAAGTTACTGACACCTGGTTGTGTCTTGCCCCTTTTTGCGGATAGTGCGGTTTTATGGTGAGGAATATCGTGTTTACGGGTTAAACCGGTAACCGGTTCCCCAGATGGTTTCGATATAAACCGGTGCCGAGGGATCGCTTTCGATTTTCTTCCGGATTTTCTGGATATGCACGGCAATGGTTGCCGTATCTCCAAAATATTCATCCCCCCAAATGGCGCTCAGCATGCGTTCCTTGGTAAAGACGATATTGGGATGGGATGCCAGAAACAGCAGGATCTCGTATTCCTTCGTCGTCAGTTGCACCTCTTTGCCGTTGACGAACACTTGACGAGATGCGGTGTTGATCTCCAGCCCCTTGTGCAGGATCGTCTCATAGACGCTGTTGTCACCCTTGAGTCGCTCATAGCGTTTCAGGTGTGATTTGATGCGCGCCACGAACTCGGCCGGGCTGAACGGTTTGGTCAGATAGTCATCGGCCCCGATATCCAGACCCCTGATTTTCAGGTAACCCCAACATACGCACTAAAAACGAAAAGTGGCGTCACAATGCAATTGTAAACATATTCAGGCGTTTGGTAACAACTGACTTTCCCTCAAAAAACCGAAGTTTTAAGAGGGAAGGTCAGCTAAGATTTAGAACGAATAGCGCACACCTACGGATGGTATGAATTGCGGCGCAAGCTGAACTCCGTTGAGATCCTCATAAATAGGTATCTGCACGAAAGCATACATGGAAACCTGATCCGTGAGCGCGGCTACCAGTCCCGGGCTGATGTACAATATTGTGCCGCCGGTACTTACTTTATCTGCTCTTGCTTGCGAATCCCGCGCAATATCACGGAAATTAAACTGGAGCTGGGGCGCAATTATGTCGAATCCGGCATAGCGCAAGCCCAGACTGGCGCTCAGGCTGTTTCCCGGCCGGTAACTGTCCGTTGAGTACAATGCTGATTGATAAGTCACCTGGCCGAAATAGCCCCAGTCCTTAGTAATGGCGTTATTGTAATAGGCACCGACAATTGCGTCCGTTGTGCCTGTGCCCGGTTGCAGACCCGGATCAATGCGTACGGGACCAGGTGCTCCCGGGTCATTGGAATTTCCGTATTCCGTATTGCTGCCGGTAGCCAGCTTGAATCACAAAAGAACGCCAAAGTTGTGATTCTTGGTAAAGCCTTGATAGCGACCGATAACCTTCATATCGCCGAGGCTTGACGTATGAGAGCCATACTGTCCGCCACCATCGCCCGGTGTGGTTCCATCTGATGCAGTTCCCAGAGTGCTGTGACTCCGTATGATATAGGGCACCTGGAGGGTAACCCCCCAGTCCTGATTGGGACTGTAGTCTATGCCGAGAGTTGTATAGTGATTCTCGGTATATTTCTCGACTTCCTGGGGGCCAGCGCTTGTCATTATTTGACTGGCAGTGGCGGGAGAAATTGTTCCGGTGCCGCTGCGCAGTTGATCCTGATTCAGATAGTCATAACGCAGTTCCATCTTGAATCCCGGTTTGTAGGAATAACCTCATCATCCATTAGTAAAGCCCTGTTCGACTTCCAAAAAGTAATATTTTGCCCGTGCACATTAAATACAATGGCTAATCATCTATGGGAAATCCCCCGTTTTAGTAAAACGAGGGACTTAAAATATATTAATCATTATAATCAACACCTTAGATCACGAAAATCCTACATGTTAAAGAAGATATTCTGTCCGACTCTGCACATCGAAATAAATATAGCTTTTTCAAAGAACCAGCCTGTCAACAATCAAACATCCCTGATCCAGCAACAGAGCTCCATTCAGGGTAGTGTAACCGGTTTGAACACTGAATCCACTGTCATAGCCCCCCTTTAGAGTCGCTGTAACACCGCTGCGATTACAGGTCACAGTGCCATTGTCTGGAAAATTTATGCCCCGCAACAAGAGTGTTTCACCATCGACTAATGTATTGAGTGCCGACTGCAAGGTGCCGTAGTAGGTTGTGCCGGTTTTTATATTCTGCTGAAGAGTAAATGTGGCTGCTGATGTTTGATCGCCGTTCATGGAGAAAGTGCAAGGGTTGCTGGTGCACGCTCCGCTCCATCCGGCAAATGTCGAGCCCAAGCTGGATGTGGCTGACAACGTTACCGATGTGCCGTACACAACGCTGGCAGAGCAACTGGTAGAAGGGCTATTGCAGGAAAGGGTTAACCCGCTGGTTGCATTGACGGAACCGCTGCCGGTTCCCGGCAGGCTGACGGTAAGCGTGTTGGGCAAAACAGTAAACACCGTTGAATTGGTTCCCGTAGCATGTGGCGTAGAGATAGAAATGACACCGGTTGTCGTGGCATTGGCCGGGACAACAATGGAAGCATGGGTTGAATCCGTGACAGTGACCGCTACGGAAGCACCGTTTATTGTTGCTACACTTGCTCCGGTCAGATTGGAGCCGGTAATGATGACTGTGTCGCCGACCTTGGCGCTGGTCGGGGCAAAACTGGTTAAAGCCGGTGTTGAAGTACCCTTGATGCTAGACTGGCCCAAGGCATCGGCGTGGCCGATAAAAGCTCGGGAAGCGAACGTATAGTCTCCTCCCGAGGCGCTGACCGTGATGATGTCTCCGTTAACTACGTTATTCACACAATATTTGCCAATATCAGTGCCGTTGGAAACCGGTACGGTCAAATCGCAGTTAGTGCCATACGTAACTGTATAGGGAACATGAGAGCTGCCGGTGGCGGTAACCGTGGCTGAAATCGAGTTTTCGTCCTGGTCCCTTGTTCTCGCTTGCAAGATACCCTTGCCGGAAGTGATTTTCCATGTTGAGAAATTGACCTGTTTCGCAAGTGCAAAAGCAATGCTTGATGGATTGGACAGATTTGTACTGTAATTCGTCTTCGCGGTATAAAGTGGTAAATAATCGTTATGACTGAGCTTTATCTCAACTGGATCCCCGGTGGAGGCAGGAACACCGGATAGTGTTATAAAACCATTTTGATCACTAAAAGCAGGTGTGACTTCCGGATGGTCGGCAACCTCTGCCTTGACACCTTGCAGAAAAGATCCGCTATAATTTTTTACATAAAATGAAAAAGTAATTGTTGCACGTATTGCGGTCTGTCCTTTGGCATCGGCATGACCGATAAACGTTCTTGGGGTGAAGGTGTAGCCAGGGTATGAAGCAGATACGGTTATGATATCGGCGTCATCCACATTATTTACGCAGTATATACCTGACGAATCAGGGGTAGATAAAGCGCAATCGGTACCATACCTGACGGCATATACTCCGTGTGAATTACCTGTGGCGGTTACAGTTGCAGCAATTGGATTATCATTATTATCGTATGTGATTGACTTTAGAATGCCCTTGCCTGCGCTGACTCCCCAAGTTGTAAAGTCATCTTGAGTTGGTAGAACATAGCTATGGTAAAATGTGACGTAATTGTCGCCATAGAATTGAGTTGTTGATGTGTAGACGGGTAAGTATCCACTCTTACTTAGTTTTATTTCAGCAGAAACTCCGGCGGGGATCCCGGACAGGACAAATCTGCCGTTTGCATCACTCAGTACAGGTGGGATTCCTGCCTGGCCGACAACTTCTGCCGTAACGCCGGACAGGACTGAACCATTATCATTTTTCACATAACCCGAATACACTTGGGCCAGGCAGGTTACTGTCATTGAGATAACATTCAGAGCGGCCATGGACAATAACATCAACAGTTTTTTTGTGGTTTGCATCGTTTCCTCCATCATAGAAAGGCAGCGTTTAGCTAAGACTAAATTGCAGAAATAAAAAAAACTAATCGATTTACTTAAAAATCAACTTTTCCAAAGTGACTGTTCCGTTGTTAATGGTCTGACTGCCGATGACAGTTGTGAAACCGGCGTTTGTCGTGAAAACGAGTCAAAATACTCAGGCACTATTTTGCCTATTGACAGACGGGGACCTTATAAGTGTTGGGATTGGCCCAACCTAAAGCGAATTAATTGTTCCGTTACTCTTATAATCTCATTTTCAGCTAGTTTTTCTCTTCCAAACAATAATGTATGACTTGCCTTTGCTATCCACTCCGTTGCCCACTACATCTCCAAAACTGTTCATTCCGCACGCATTTGAACTCGTGATGGCTACTGTTGCGCCCGACAGGTAAACGTGCAGATCAACAACCGAGCCCGCCCAAAGTAGAGCATGCGTGGTGACACCATTTGCCAAGTATCCATACCCCACCGCAGTCGAACCGGAAATGGCCAAGGCTTGTGAAGAGCTAAACGCCGAGGGATGAAGATCTACGAACGACTCACTGGTTGTGCCGGTCCAGAGAGCTGCATGATTGGCCGTTCCGTTGAAAACTACCCCGACAATGTTATTCCCGGATACGGCATTTGCAGCACCTGTATACCCGGTCGGCGTGAGATCGTGACGGATCGGGTTGGTTGTTCCCGTCCAGAGAAAAGCGTGCGTATCACCATTAGAATTACGAGCATCTCCCACCGTATTGGCGCCGGATACGCCCAGTGCCTCGGAATTCAGGTAACCTGCCGGGTGCATGTCGATGAGGGTCGTCCAGTTGCTTCCAGTCCAAATCATCGCATGCTGTGCTGCGCTGCGACCGACGATGACGTTGCCGGATACACCAAAGGCAACATCACTCCCGTAACCAACACCGGAGACGGGAAGGTTGACTGCGGTTGAAGCAGTGGTTCCAGTCCAGAGGACTGCGTTGCTGCCGGCGGCGCCAACTGTCTCGCTTCCCGATATGGCATAGGCACCTCCCAATTTGAGGTCCTGGATATTAAGGTCTTGAAGAGTGTAGGGGGCAATCCCCCCCGTCCAAAGTGCTGCATGGTTCAGGCCATTAGAGGCATGGGCATATCCGGCAATCACCCCTGTGTCTGAAATGCCAAAGGCCTTTATCATGTCGTAGCCTGCCGTGGCAGAGATCAAATAGATGGTATATGGATTGATAGGAGTGGCGGTGAAATCCTGTCCCGTGACATCTGCATTGTTCACCGCCAGAGAAATATTGCTGAATGAATAGCCGTCTATGGATGCGCTCAGCGTGTAACTGCCGTTTGCGAAACCAGTAAATGAATATTTGCCGTTTGCGTCCGTAGCCATTGCTGCGACAGTCGGGCCTGACAGCGTGATCGTTACGCCGGGAATCACCGTTCCGGTCGATGTCTTTGTGGTGCCGGATATGGAGTAGCCAGTTCCTTTCGGGTCTGCAATGCTTAAATGATCCACCACGAGACTTCCTTGGCCAACCGTAAGGATACCCTGCAGTATCGTGTAGGCATTCTGGGTGGAGAAACCTGAATCAAATCCCCCCTCAAGAGTAACATCCGTGGATGTGTCCAAGACGAGGTCCTCGACAAAAATTATACCTTGCGCCTGAATAACAGCTCCGGATGTTGCAGCATCACATGCCAGATGCAGAAGTCCGTATGATTGCTGACTTCCAACAATCTGGACATTTGGGGATGACGCCAAGGCAGGAACAAAGGTCAGTATCAGCGTGAGAAGCGATAACCCACAACAGAGCCATTTCATGGTTTTTATCATGCCGTTCCTCCATAATAGCGTGGTTCAGTGAACATTCAGCTCAGGTGAGGTTGCTCTGCAATTATCTTTTTCATGCAATCCCTTGTCTTGAATACTCACGTTACGATGATATTCCGATATGTGAGGAAGTGGATGTTGTCATTCAATTGTCAAATTCGTAACATTCAGCGTTCCCTGACTTATTGTCAGGCGACCATTGAGAGTAGTCATGCCAATGGTAGTAAGATACCCGCTATCAACACCGCCATGTAGCGCGATAGAAATCGGCAGGTTCAACTGGAGGTTTTCCTGAAAGGTGTATACTTGCGCGTTGATGGTAGTGCCGTTGATCGCAGCGGCAGCGTTATAAGCATCCTGCATGCTTGTATAGAGAGTGGCAGGAGGCATCAGTTTGGCCTGAAGGTTGGGGCTGAAGGTGACGGAAACCAGTCTAATAGTATTCATCAAGACACTACAGGCCCCGGTTCCCGTGCAGTCGCCGTTCCATCCGCTGAAAAGGGATTTCCAGTCAGGTTTCGCGGTTAGAGAAACAGAGGGTGTTCCGAAAAAAGTAGTTGAGCAACCGGACAACGAACCGCTGATACACGCAATACCTGCCGGAATGCTGTTGATACTGCCACCACCGGCGCCATGAATGCTGACAGTAAGAGAAACTGTCCACTGGGCATAGAGCGTGATGTTGCTCGAACCCATCGCGAATGTCGCGCCGCCGACGTAAGAGGTGCCGCTGCCGTCCGCCATCGTGTTCCAGCCTGCGAAGCTGTAGCCTCCACTTTTTACCAGGCTTCCGGTGTTGCCCAGCACGGTGACGGTGGCGCTGTTCGCATAGCTATTACCGTCCACAGGTACGCTGCCTCCGCTGCTGGTATTATCGTTATAGGTCACATTGTATGTATTTCCAGTCTGCACATACACCCAGGCTGCCCCAGCCTGATAATTGTCCGCACTCCCGCCGACGATGACGGTGTTGCCATCGCCGGAAACAGCGACCGCAGAACCTTGATGTGCAGCACCCACGGCACCACTGCCAACAAGCTTGGTGCCCTGCTGGGTCCAGACACCTCCTTTACGCTTGAACACCCACACTGCGCCAGCCTGCGAATTATCGTAATAACCGCCCACAATGGCAGTATTACCATCGGAGGACAAAGCAACGGTGCCTTGGACTGCAATCCCCTGTGCACCCGTACCAACCAGTTTTGTGCCCTGCTGGGACCAGGTTCCAGCATTGCGCGTAAAGACCCATGACGCCCCAACGTAACTGTTGTCGGAAGGCCCTCCAACAAAGGCCGTGTTGCCATCGCCTGAAAGAGCGACAGAAGTGCCTTGGTATGCTTTTCCAACTGCGTTGGTGCCGACCAGCTTTGCCCCCTGCTGGGTCCAGACGCCACTGCTGCGCGTCCAGATCCACGCTGCACCGGCCCCCGTGTTGTCCGTTCTGCCGCCCACTATGGCGGTGTTGCCATCGGCGTTCAAAGCTACTGAGATGCCTTGGTATGCCGAGACCACTACGCCGCTGCCGACCAGTTTGGCGCCCTGCTGGGTCCAAACGCCCCCGCTGCGTGTGTACACCCATGCTGCCCCGACTGCATTGCTGTCGCCAGGCCCACCTACGATGGCTGTGTTGCCGTCAGCAGACAAGGCGACCGACATACCTTGCTGAATAGCATTAGTTACCTGATTCCATCCTGTGCCGACCAGCTTTGCCCCCTGCTGGGTCCAGACGCCATTGCTGCGCGTGAAGACCCAAGCCGCCCCGAGGTTACTGTCGTCACAATATCCGCCGATGATGGACGTGTTGCCGTCGGCTGACAGGGCGACCGAGGTGCCCAGGCATGGCGTACCCACCGCGTCATTTACTTGAAGCTTGACATCCTGCTGGGTCCAGACATCGACGCTGCGCGTGTAGACCCATGCGGCCCCAAGGTTATTACGGTCGTTAGGCCCAGTCACGATGGCCGTATTACCGTCGGCGGAAACGGCAACAGCACTGCCTTGGTTTGCAGTTCCTGCTGCATCGACACCAGCGAGTTTTGGTCCCTGTTGCGTGAAATGCGGGCCGATGTTTGCTGACGGTGTGAAGTTGTTGGATGCCGTCGACTCAAGACTCCAGCCGACACTGTTATGGGCGGCTGCAGTGCAGCTATAGAGCTTGTCATTGGTCAGCCCGGCTACGTTCAATGGCCAGATTATTCCCATCTGTGTACTGGATGCACCACCGTTACCTGATGTGCATGTCGCCCGATAGTTGTCGATTACCGCTCCGCCGTTGCTGCCAGGCGCTGAAAAGTCCACATTGCAACTCCCATTGCCCGCTGTCGCAGTGCCGATCAGTGGCGAATTAGGCACGGTCGGTGCTGACGGTGTAAAACTGTTCGATGCCGATGATTCGATACTCCAGCCATACATGTTATGGGCTGCTGCGGTGCAAGTATAAAGCTTGCCACTGGTCAAACCTGTCACGATCAGTGGCGAGCTGCCTCCAATCTGTATGCCGGCGGCACCACTGTTACTTGATGTACACGTCGCCCGATAGTTGTCGATCGCTGCTCCGCCGTTGTTTCCCGGCGCAGCGAAGTCCACACTGCCACTCCCGTTGCCTGCCGTTGCTGTATCGATAATCGGCGGGTCAGGAGGAACGGTAGGGTCAACTACTGTGACAAACATGGTGCTTGGTGTGGGGGTCCAGTAGTATCCCAAACCATCACCGTCTGGGGGACTCAAATAGTGAGCACTTGGTTGGTTGGTTCCATTTCCATAGCTGAAATACCAATTAGCACCGCTTGTCGGTAAATAGGGTTGAACGCTGATCCAATACTTATGTCCAGCAAGCAAGACAACAGCTGAATCACTATTGGTGAATTTCTTATTGTGAATCAGAATGGTGTCCAGTCCGGTTGCGTCCCACGATTTCAAAATTGAGCCAAGGTGATTGTCCGTGTCGAAGTACAATAATACTTTCGCACTGGGCTCGGGAAGGACGCCCAGGAGCGAAACGGTAACCGAACTCAGAACTCCGGTGGCTTCGGATGTAAACTGATAGGCGTCCCACACCTTCGGTGATCCCCCGATATAATCATGAAAACTGGTTTGAAAATTTGTTCCATCATAGTTGGAATATGCAATGACATCTGAGTAAGCATTTCCACTAAACAGAAGTGCTGCGATGAAAATTAGTCCGCCACATAAAAGGCCGAGCCGAGAAAGACTGCCATGATCACATTTCATAGGGCCTCACACATTATTAAGGGCATTTTTTTGCCGCATATTAACGCTTACGGCAAGCTGTTTGGGGGCACAAAAAAAGCCAAACTGCGCAAAGAACATATTCTTTGGCAGCTCGGCCATCTTTTTAACGAAGATCCGAAGCTTTCCGTACCTATCTCACGGTAGGTTTGGCTTTATCGAAAGCGTTGTTGGGTAGCTAGATTTTCTTCACATAAAAACACCCAAGATTAACCCTGTCAATAATTATTATTTGTCTACCAATCCTGAAGCAAAGACTACCCAGAGTAGATTCGAACCTCCAACCTAATAATATACAAAGTTATATCGGCAGGTGCAGAAATTGTATGCGAGTGATAGAAAAATAAATAGCCGATTTCATAAAGAAATCGGCTATTGCAAATTGTGATGTCCCCTGGACAGGTGGCATGACACAATTGGTGATCCGACCATAGTTCTCGTCACCGAATTGAATATCGATGTTGTTGCTATCCGATGCGACCTGTGCCGGCTTGAACTGAATCGAAATGTTGCACTCGGCATAGGGAGCATGAGTCTGGCCGGAGCAGCTATCCGCGGATAGTGTGAATGGTTGCGAGGGTGGTCTTACTGTGCCGATAGCCGTACTTAAACCGGCTATGTTTGTTATTGAAAGAAGTATTGTTTTGGTAGCGCCTTTTGATACAGTGTGGATCTACTTTGAATTTTGGCCCGGAACGGCGTCCAGATTGCCCCATCCCTAATGTATTATCAGTAAGTTATAAATGGCAGATGGGTGAATCTGGACACCGATAATGATGGAAAGTGGATCAAACCAGCAAGCCGATCCACATCGGGGCGGGTTTCTGGCAATTGCCTGGCCGTGCATGGCACTAAAAAATCCCTATAAGGGCACATGGAATAAAGGGAGTTTATTTTTTCCTGGGCAGTTTTAATTAACCTGTAGTCACTGGTAGTTAGAAAGTTTTGGTATTAAGGTGCAGTTTTTTACTTCGTTTCTTAGTAAGGATTTCTCGTAATTGGGATCGTTTCTCCATAACTTCACTAGCGGCGTCTGGAAGGTCATGCAACTGGATCGTACCAACCTTCAGCATCACACGTATCGTATCTTCAAACACCCGCGCCATATTCCTGTCAGATTCTGCAAGCAATAAAACTAATTCGGTATCGGATAAATTCTTTAAACCTTCCACGTGTAATTCTCCACCGATACATTGCTGGATTTCTCTTTCATTAAAACGTAGCACAACCCACAACGGCGGGCAAGCACGATGATTGTGTTCGAAGCTGCTCTTGAGATATTCCCCCAGCAGGAGTAGAGTTGTTACCAGCTTTTTCAATAAACAGGTGGAAGCATTGCCATGTCACCTAGCGAGAGCGAGACCCACATAGATAACGAACTAAAAACGAAAAATTGCTAGAAAATGTAATAAAGTCACTTGTGCGACAATTCAATGACCGCTATAAAACCGAGAAGGACGCCGAGAAGCTTTAGAGACAATCAGGGCAACTCTGAATATAGTGACTTACCAATTTTAACCACAGTAGGCAATCATCGATAGAGGTGTTCTATGCCGACCTCACTCTGTAATAAATGTCCAAACGCTCACCATAACCTTCCTAAAACGGTTAGTTTCGTTGGACTGACTACTGAGCAAATTATCAGAATCCAAACAGGCACGTTTGGCGAGTAGGATGTGTCAACCATTCCGTGTTTCATTCGAACTGCCTGGTGGATGTCAAAAACTATTACCGTGCAATCCTCGGGCCGGGGAACGGCGGGACATATACCCACTGCCATTACGAGGGGGCGTCGCCTCCTGCCGCGCCAAACATAGAGTAGTTTTCTGTCGTCTGGGCGCATAGCGTAAGGTAGGCGGGGAGTAGCAAGCCCTTCTCCAAAATTTAGTCAATCACGAGGTTTGCGGCAATAAGACTTCCAGAACCAACTATAAGCTCTCCTTGAATGTAAGTCATCCCTGCAGGTGGCTCATCAAAGTTGCTGTCATACCCCCCTATCAGAGTTAGGCTGACGTTTTTATTCAGATTGAAAACACCATCAAATTCAGGGTTATCCTGAGCCTTCATGGTGACTGTGCTTACCGATTGCAGAGTCAGGTACGCGGCAATCAGTGTCGGTGAATAGCTGACGGGAGGACCAACAATCATGACAGGTTGGATCGGGATGGGAGTGGCGATAAAACCATGCATTCCCAAGGAGTCCTGGTAATACCCCGTCACCTGGCCGCTGTTGTTGATAGCTGTTGCGCGGGTTAATGTAGCGGAAGGGTAATCAAGCGTACTGTACTGCATTCCATCGGCGCTTCTTACAAAACCATGGTCTTTATTGTCAGCTCCACGGAAATAACCGACTATCTGGCGGCTGTCGTTTATCCCCATGGGACTTGTACACCCGGAGCCGTAGGCATTGGGGACCTCAAAGTTGTGATATGTGCCATCAACCGCCGTCATGTAGAATGCAGCGTATCCACAGTAGCCACCAGAGTAGTACCCGGTGACGTCACCGCCACTATTGATGCCCAAAGCTAGTGTCCAGTTTATTGAAGGATAATCGACATTGACGAACGTGCCGTCAGTTTTTGTGAAGAAACCATGCACACCGTGGCCGCCGGTTGTTACGGTATAGTAGCCCACCATTTGGCCTTTGTCATTTATGCCGCTGACAGTGGTTCCATCATCTTGATATGTTCTCTGGACCAACGGGTCTTCAACAGCAGTATATGCGCCGCCAGCGCTTCTCATGAACCCGCGGTGGTACCCGAGCGAAGTGCCAAGGCAATATCCGACAGCCACCCCGCTCGTATTAATGCCGGCACCATATGACCAGCCGCTTCCGTTACAAACGGACGACGTGCAATCAAACGAGGTGTAAGTAGTGCCGTCGCTACTTCTGATGAACCCATGGTGATAGCCGGGTGAATCTCTGTAATATCCGCTGACTTGGCCTTTGTCGTTTATCCCCCGCGGCTGGGTTCCTTCGTAGCCCGGGTAAACGAAGGCATTCGGCTCGTCAAATGACTGGAAGGTGTAAGACGCAGCTCGGGCAGCGGACGTCAGTATAAGCAGTGCGAGAATGACCATCACCGACATAATCTTTGGATCCATGATAATCTCCTCCTTTCGATAGAATAATTTGCATATAATGCTGCCAGTGTAACTTAGAATTATCTTGCACTTATTGAATTGCCTCAACCTTGCCCTCGCCCAAAAGCCGATATGGCCCGGTGTATTTCAACTTTTGCTCCTTATCTTTAACTATGACAATTTCCTTCATGGTGGGTCTGCCGAAAGAAACCTTTTCACTTTCCTCCGGATTGCTGGAGCAGGCATAAAATTTCAGGGTATGCTTGGCTGCGTCCAGTTTAATATCGGTTTCGCTTTGCTTGGCAACCACCAGCGGCGATCTGGAGTCGATTTTGATGGCGTATCTTGCAACTGCCAGCTGGTAGGACGGCTGCCTGCACTGAACGGTCAGTTTGCCGATATCCGCTCCCGGTGTAGATTGATCAAAACTGAATTTTTCAATGTCAGGAGGGGCTGCTTCTGACGCTGCTTTCTCCGCAATCATCGTAGAGAGACACCCACATAAAGAGATAAGCATCAGGAAGCTGACCAATCCTATGCATTTTCTTGCCATTTTGATTTCTCCTCTCATATGGATTGAAAGTTTAATAAACTGCCCATTGTCGTCCTTCTGGCTGGATTACTTCACAATTATGTTTTCCATTATCACCGTCCCCTGGCTGATGGTCATCACCCCGCTGACAATTGTGTATCCAGGATTCATGGAATAGTCGCAGCCGTAGCCGCCTGACAGCTTGAAAGATATATTCCGTGCTATGTTCGGACTATCAGTCAAAGGTACTGCTTGAAGCTGCAGTGTTGCCCCGTTCCCCGCATAATTGAGAGCGTTCTCGATGGATGAATAGTAATCGTTGGTGTCCGCAATCGTAACAGGAAGCGCATTGCATGTGCCGGATACGCTTACATAACTGTTCTTTGTTATCGTGGTTTGACCACTACTCCCAGTCGCCGTCAGCGATACATTGTAGGTGCCGGAACTGCTGTACATGTGAAGCGGATTCTGAACCGTACTCGTTGCACCGTCCCCGAAGTTCCACAGCCATGCCATCGAACCCAGTGATTGATCCGCGAAGTTAACCGCTAGCGGTGCCGCTCCGGACACCGGCACTCCCAAAAAATCATAACCGGGGGCAATTGCAAAAGTAAATTGCGCATTGACCGTAGAATCGCTGGCCAGTGAAATTTTAAGCGTCGCGCTGGTAACATTAGGACTAGTCACAGTCCATGACACCGTTCCGTTCAGTATTGGCACCCCCGATGCTATAGTCTCCCATACCCCGCTTCTAAGTAGGGTTATGTTGACGGTTTCACTGTTCGAAATGTTCCTGTATGCCCAGGATATGGATACTGTATCTCCAACCGCTACAGATGGCGCATCATAAAGAAGGAAAAGAGTCTTTTGATTCGTCGCGCTGAAGTCAACCTCATGGCTGGTGCCGCTTATGGCAACTGGTACCGATGGGTTCGTTATTGCCGCCGTGGAACTGCTTGCGGTCAATGTATAACTGCCGTTTGCTATGTTAGATATCGCATAAGTGCCATCGGCGGCACTTGATGTACTGCTGACAAGTTTACTGTTGCTATCCAGTAATTGCAGGACGGCACCTGCCAGACCTCCTCCGGAGACACTTATTGTCCCGTATATGCTTCTAAGCGTGGTGTCGACCTGGATTACCGCGGGGTCAGAGGGATTGGAAGAGTGATCAAAACTGTAGGCCGCGTAATAATAAACCGTGTTGGCTGTCACAGTATTATCTGTCACACCCTGCCCCGTCCCGCTGTACACTGTCACTCCATCAGTAGTTGAGGTGGGAACAGACCCAGCCTTGCGGATAACCAGCACCGATGCAAGCAAGAGATTGCTGGTATTTGTCCAGGACAACGCCACTCCTGTCCCACTGTTGTTGACTACGGCCTTTAAACCGGTGGGAGGGTTCAATGCCGTAGGGAGGGTCCCGTTATAATCGGGATTGTATGTATCGTTCGCAATTGTCCTGACAACACCAGTATTAGTATTGCCCCTTCCAACTGTGAATGTAATATGAGTGGTGTTCGCGTCTCCTGTGGACATGTTATTGTAATTGAGCAACTGGGCTGTCCCGTCTGTGTTTGGGATGGTTACAAGGACTGTAAGCCCTGTGAAGCCTGCATATTTGGTGGCCTGTATCTGATAGGTATCTGTTGCCGGGAGGTACAGTGTGGTGAACAGTCCGTCTCCGCTTACGGTCTGGACGGCCTGTCCTGTAATCACATCTCCGCCGGGAACAAGAGTTGGAGATGAACTTGTTGTCTGGTCATATACGCTGTTCAGCTGAGCGCCGATAATCAGGACCTGAATATGGTTTGGATAAGGATAATCAGAAACATCGGGTGCGTTGGCCTGTTCGCTGGAAGCCTGAAACGTAGTACATGGAGCCGTCCATTGATTATAGATATTCTGGGAATCAGAACATCCCGGCGATAAAAAAGCATAATTAGCTAAGAAAAGATTGTTATATAGATATGCATCGCTAGTCTCTGTTGATATGATTTCATACCTAGTCATCTTGGTTGGATCATATGAATTCGTGCTGTCGAAATAAAGCGATGTATATGGACCAAAAGCATTAGATAACCGTCCTAATGGATAGTTATTGTCCCAAATCATTAAATATCTGTGCCCATTCCAGATTAATAACTGTGGAACGGCAACCTCATGATAACCTTTGGGTTCGGAACCCTGTACCTCTCGAATATAAAGTGATACTGGTGCCCCACCTTTAAGAATCTTTATAAAAGTACTTTCACTGCTGGCGTTAAGATTTTGAGTCGAATCCTTTCCCACCCAATTTTGACCGCTCCATGCAGGGTGTGTGACAAAATAGTACATGATTTTTTTTGCAGAATTGATGGTCCAAATTGTGGAGAGGTCATTAAGGCTTGGGGCTGTATAGATGTTTTCGTCGGGCGCGAAGAGGGGGCTAAACGGGCTTGTTGTCTTGGTACTATCATCCCATCTGCTTAGGATATCGGCACTCCAGTTGGCCTGTGTAAAATCGCGGATTCCCCAGGTTGTCGAACTGTCTTGATGGGAATAACCTGCAATTGCTGAATTGGCAAGCCCATAGCACAGGCCGTCACTCTTATGTTGATATAGCTTAGAACCAGTCCGGACGTTATAGGCGCCATATCCGATGGAATTCCAAAAATCAGCAATGTCTGCATAACGTATATAGGATTGAATCACGCTGGCAGCCTTATAAAAGTTATTTTTAAAGACCCACCAGGAGCTGGAATTAGCGGCATAAAACTTGGACGGCTGTCCTGAAGTATTCATCCATGAGCCATTGGCAAACTTCCATGCATGTTTTCCGATATCAAAGGTTGTTCCGTATACCGAAAAATCTGATGGTGTACCGCTTATTAGCGCACAGTTCGAAAGGTCCGTTGCGCTAATACCTGCACTAGTGCAGAAATAGAAAGAACCCTGTTCGATATATCTGGCTCTTTTATTGGGCTGGGTTGTATCTCCGGTTATCTGGAAAGTGATCTTGTGACGGCCGGTTCCATTATCCAGAAATGCACAGCTCTGCTTTATAGCTGACTTACCGGAACCATCTATGATCTTAAATATGTCCCCGCACAGAGTTGGTGCTGGAGTACCGTCCTTAACTGATGTCATGTCCATCCATACAGTAAAAGTGTCGGAGACATTATTGATATTTGCCACATTAACAATACTGGCTTTATATCCATACAGTACATTGCCGGAAATCAGTGACCCTACAATTGTCCCAGAATCGTTGATCCCGTAGGCGTATGTAAGCTCTGGGATGGGGGCAAAAATCTTGGCATTGCTCCGGGAAAAGCCACGTATATTACCGCCAGAGTCAGAATAGGAACCGACAATAGTGCCGTAATTGTTGATACCCATAGCACGAGTAGCACTGCTGTTGGGAAAATCGAAAGATTCATAGGTAGTACCGTCCCTAAGGAGAGTAAAGCCGTGCCCTGAAAAAGCGCCAACCCCATTACCGGAAAAACAATTGGTTGGGGTCTCCGACCACCATCCTACAATCGTACCCGCATTGTTGATACCTAGAACACATGTAGTCGCGGCGTTTGGGTAGTCAATAGGTATAGGAGGATTAGAGCCGATCAGGGAAAAACCATGGCCAATTTTATTCGAGTCACTGTAAGACCCCACAATAATCGTGCCAGCATTGTTAATGCCGGTGGCGCCGGTTCCCATTGCTCCGATATTTACATACGCGTAACTTGAACCGTTTAATTCAAAACCATGAATCCCGTTGTCGTCTGTATACCATCCGACGATTGTACCTGAATCGTTTATGTGGTAGGCAACTGTCGAAGATGCGTTCGGATAGTTAACGGGACTGTAGTTACTGCCGCTCAGCATAAATCCGTTCGGGCTGGATATAGATCCTGACCCACCGACAATAGTGCCCGTATTGTTGATTCCAAGGGGCAGATAACCGGCATTCAGTTTGACAACATTGTAGGGACCTGCTGCATGTGAGTTAGTCAATACTGCGAGAACAATGACCATACCAATTATTGCTGCCGAAACCCTTTTCATGGTGTGCCTCCAAGTATGAAAAATGTGTGGGCTATGCAGTTTTGAATATAATATGGTCTAATGAAACAGTAATTGTAGTATACATAGTAATTTTTAAGGAGATGTCCGGAAAAGCTGGAAATGTGAAAGTAGTTATAGGTGCGTCAGTGTTTTCGTGGTAAACAGACACCAGGCAAGAAATGTGAAGTGGTAAAATTGAAGGTGTATTGTTGGCAGAAAGATATTTTATAACCTTGCAAGTCCAGCAAGTGGCATAATGACTCAGATCGGTATGATGGTAGAAGAATGTTATGGCGATCGTAATAAGTATAAGTACCATCATAAAAATATGGTTATTTTTTGTAAATGGCAGTTGTTTCATTTACAGTCCCACCTGATCATTGGAGGCAAGGTATTAACTGCAAAATGACAAAAACTAAATACTCCATTTCTGAAGAAGTCCTTTAATGGACAGGCTCTTCATAACTAAAGTAGTAAAACAAAACAGCCGGGCTACCGAGCATCACTTCACTCATCGGCAGCCCGGCTGTCTTATGTTGGATAAGATCCGGTGCTTTCCGCCCCTTTCTCACAAAAGGTTTGGCCTTGTCAGGTTTAAAAATTTTATCAATATAAAATACTACAATTTTAATGACAATTCAATATCCAACATGCGGGGTGATGTAACATGGTCAATGAGGTTCCACTTCCAAACCGAAACTCCCCTACCTTGGTTCGATTTATCGTTAAGATTTTAACCAAACGATGAGAGAATGATTTCTACGTGTCCAGATCGCTGCCGGCATCTTCAACAACAATCTCCAGTTCTGCCAGGATGATTTCGTTGAC
>JACAAY010000092.1 GCA_013377095.1 Desulfuromonadales bacterium | reverse complement strand
GAGTGAGGGGCTGTATGTTTTCAGCCCCTCTTCCTGTGTCATGCGTGTTTATCCCTCCAACCTCACTGGCCTTTTCAACAAAAGCTGATAGAATTCCAAGCAAATTAATCTTACAAAACCCATAGGAGTGGCTTCCATGAAATCAGACAAAAGCAGCCTTAACATCTCCAGCAACCTGTGGTTCAACCGCGATGACAACAAATTTCTGGGGGGCGACAGGATAAAACTGCTGGAAAAAATCGATGAGCTCGGCTCGATTACCAAGGCTGCCAAGGCGGTCGGTATCTGCTATAAAACCGCCTGGGATACGGTCAGTGCAATCAACAACCTGGCGGAAAAGCCGTTGGTGGACAGCCTCACCGGTGGCAAGGGCGGTGGCGGCACCTGCCTAACCGCCGAAGGAAAGCGGATCGTGTCCCAGTTCAACCACATTCAGGAAGAGATGCGCGCCTATCTGAATGGCCTTGAGGAAAAATTGGGCAACACCGACAGCCTGTACACCTTTTTACGGAGAAATTCCATGAAAGTCAGTGCCAGAAACACCTTCTGCGGTGTCGTCAGTTCCATCACCAAGGGTTCGGTCAATGCCGAGGTAACACTGACGCTGAAGGGTGGCGTCAAACTGACCTCCGTAATCACCAACGGCGCTGTTGACAACCTGCAACTCACCACCGGCATGGACGCCTATGCCATTGTCAAGGCCAGCTCAGTCATTGTCGGGACAGACCTGCATAACTGTAAAATCAGCGCCCGTAACATCTTCTGCGGAACCGTTGTCCGGGTTATCGAGGGAGCGGTCAACACCGAAGTGGATGTGGAAATCGAAGGTGGTACCATCGTCAGCGCCATCATCACCCACGACAGCGCCTCAGGTCTCGATCTGAAGCCGGGTGACCACGCCTGCACACTCTTCAAGGCTTCCAACGTCATTCTCGGTGTCAACTAAACTAATGGAATAAACCGCACTCTGACAATTCGGAGAGAAGATTTTGGGAGATGATTTTGAGGGGGAGCTGGGGGCGCAGACGCCCCCCTCTCCCCTTCTTTATTTCATACGTATCTTTCGAAATGTGTCCCTATGTGGCTTGAATCCGGCAACAGGGCGAAGAATCGCTCCCCTTGTCATTATTCTTGCTGCCCTGCTTTTCCGAGCGGACCTTGACCAGTTCACCCACAATACTGAGAGCCAGCTCTTCGGGAGTTTCGGCACCGATATTCGTTCCGATCGGTGAATAGACGCGCTCCAACTCTTCCTGAGTAAAACCGTGGCTGACGATTTCCGCATACACCAGATCGCGTTTGCCGCGACTGCCGATCATGCCGATATAGCCTGCATTGCTTCTCAAGACCTGCTCCAGCACATCCTTGTCAAAGAGATGTCCCCGGGTGACGATCACCAGATAACTGTCACTGTCAATCTCAAGAGTGGGTAAATTCTTGAAAGAATCGATCACCCAGATCTCGATCGGTTCGGGAAACCGCTCCCGGTTGGCGTAATCCGCCCGGTCATCCATAACAACGGTTCGGAAGCCGACGCTTTCTGCCAGGGGAGCAATTTTCTGGGAAACATGTCCCGCTCCGAAGAGATACAGCGTGCCCCCCTGTCGCAGAGGCTCCACCAGGAAGCGCTGTTCATCAAAGGCTTCCGCATGGAGGGAAATTTTGGCGGGGCCGGCGATCAACTTTTCCAGCAGGTACGGATCGCAGCTCAGTGCACCGGTCATTGTTTTATCAGGCTTTACCAGACACTGTTGTCTGGCGATACCCTCGTTTTCGGCGGCTTTTCCCAGCACGGTGATCAGCCACCCTTTTTCACCCTTTGCTTCATGCTCCGCTGCCTCCCCATAGATCTTCAGGTTGTTGACATCCCCGGCATCAATAAAATCAACCAGAATTTCACCCGTCCCCCCGCAGATCATGTCTGATGCGGCTGCATCCTTACTCGTCAGGTTGAATGCTTGAATGACCGTTTTCCTCGCGGAAATGCACTCCCCGGCAAGATCGATGGCATTGGCTTCGAGACGACCGCCTCCAATGCTGCCCATGATGGATCCATCAGCTCGAACAACCATCTTTGCTCCTTCAGTTCGCGGGGCAGAGCCCGATTTGTCAAAGATGGTCGCCACAGCAAAACTCTCCCCCTCTTGCAGAAGATCGAGCATTGATTCGTATATTTTTTTCATATTTCAACCCCCACTAAAATAAATTTCATGATTCTCAACAAAAACCACTATAAGTCGCTGTTATTGTTTATTCAAGGATGATTGTGAACCAAAAGAGCCGATCGGGCACCGGAGCGCAGTTGTCCATGCCCAGCTTTCCTGGTGCATGGCAATTCATAACCAGGAACACCACATCATCTGTCCGGGCTGCCCTGTTGTCGTGTCCGGCCAACAACCACTTCGTCCTGCCGAGACCGTAAACCCGCATCCCAACACCTTCTGGCAGTTTCTTTTAAAACCGCTCGCACGATTACGCAAGCAGGTGTAAAATATAGATATTCCTTTCCTCACTCGTATCAGTGCATTCCAACCTAAAACTCGTTAACCAGGCATTATCAAGGACACATAAGGAGATCTGCAAAAGGCAAAGGAGGACGTCATGTTCAAACAGGCTCGTTGTTTGTTAATTGCGCTGTTTTTCTGGATTCCGCTGGCGATTTTGTCAACGATTGCAGCCCATGCCGCCCCCTTTGCCTATGTTACCAATCCCCTCGATGCCGGCAAGGTTGTTGTCGTAGATACGGCAACCAACATGACCGTCGGCTCGCCAATCAGTGTGGGGGCGCAACCGATCGGCATTGCCATGAACCCGTCCGGCACCCGCCTCTATGTGGCCAACAATACATCCAACACCGTATCGGTCATCGATACCGAGACCAGTGCCGTTATCGCCACCATCCCGGTGGGACTGGTTCCCTGGGGCATAGCGGTAAATCCTACCGGCACGGGCTATGTCTATGTGGCAAATATCGGTGGAAATTCCGTATCCGTCATTGACCAGGCAACGAACAGTGTTGTCAAGACTATCGGTGTTGGTCATGATCCCGTGGGCGTGGCGGTCAATCCTGTGGGCTCCCGCGCCTATGTGACCTGCAGCAGAAACGACATCAATTCGGTCTATATAATCAATACGAATACCGACACCGAAGTGGGCCACCTTGTCCTGGGGACCTTCCCCTATGCCGTGGCCGTGAGCCCCGACAGCACCCGCGTCTATGTGACCAACCGGGACAGCCACAGCGTATCGGTCATTGACGCAACCGTACCGGTGGTGATTAAGACGATTTCCGTGGGTGCTTCCCCGGTGGGAATTGCGGCAACGCCGGACGGCAGCCGCGTCTATGTGGTCAATGGCGGGGCGGATACTCTCTCGGTTATCGACACATCAACCAACAGCGTGACCGGCTCACCGATTCCCGTAGGCAGTGGTGCTTCATCCATTGCCATCTCGGGTACGCGCGCTTATGTGGGCAACTACAGCGGCCACTCCCTATCGGTTGTCGATCTCTCCACCAATCAGGTAGTCAACACCATCAGTCTGGCAAGCAATGTCTGGCCGACGGTGTTCGGTATTGTCATCGGACAGTCGTTGGCTCCGACCACACCGACAGTATCTACCGCGACGGTCACGAATATCACCGCAACTACGGCCACCACTGGCGGAAACGTTACCGCCGATGGTGCCGTATCGGTCACCGCCCGGGGGGTCTGCTGGTCCACCTCGGCCAACCCGACCACGGCCAACAGCTGTACCAGCAATGGCACGGGAACCGGTCCATTCATCAGTTCCATCACCGGATTGATCCAAAACACACCTTACCATGTCAGGGCCTACGCCACCAATTCGATGGGCACCGCCTACGGCTCTGACGTGCTGTTCACCACCACGGCTCCCGCAGCTCTCCCCAGCGTCACCACAACCGCCATTTCGGGCATAACCATGACCACGGCCACCGGAGGCGGTAACGTCACCTCCGATGGCGGAGGAACGGTTAGCGCCCGGGGCGTCTGCTGGTCCATCTCTGTCAACCCGACCACGGCCAACAGCTGCAGCAGCGACGGTAGTGGGACCGGAGCCTTTGTCAGTTCCCTGAGCGGCCTGAGCCCGGGAGCCAGCTACCATGTTCGTGCCTATGCCACCAATCCGGCCGGCACAGCCTATGGGGCTGACCTGCCGTTCACCACCGCCACTGTGGACAGCTTCCCGCCAACAGTAACGGCCTTTGCGGCCCATACAACATCCAACAGCTGGAATATTCCGATTACTCTCTTCAGCGCCAGTGATAGCGGAGGAAGCGTTACCGGTTACTGCGTCACCGCCGTGAATTCCACCGACGGCTGCGCCTGGAGCGCATCCGCTCCGGCTTATTTTACGGTATCGTTGGACGGCGAATACACGCTCTATCCCTGGGCCAGGGATGGTACGGGGAATATCTCTTCCACCTACCCGTTCCCCGTGCAGGTGACCGTGGATACCCACGCCGTTTTGGTTGCCCCCTGGCTGCAGAAGGCAAAGCTGTTGGCGCCCGAATCGGGATGGAATGACGCATTCGGGGTCTCCGCCATGAGCGCCGATGGCAACACCGCCCTGATCAGCACCTTTTATTTCAATTCCAATCAGGGCGCAGCATTCGTATTCACCCGCTCCGTAGCCGGGTGGTCATCGCAAACCAAACTGATGGCCTCCGATGGAACCTCTAGCGATCGTTTTGGACTTTCGACCGCGATCAGCGCCGACGGCAATACCGCAATCATCGGCGCCTACCAGAAGAACTACAGTCAGGGCGCAGCATATGTCTTCACCCGTTCCGGCGCCTCATGGACCCAGCAGGCCAAATTGACTGCATCGGACGGGGCTGCCAGCGACAACTTCGGCTACAGCGTGGCAATCAGCGCCGACGGCAACAGTGCCATCATCGGCGCCCATGGCAAGAGTTCGGCCCAAGGAGCGGCCTATCTGTTCACCCGCTCCGGCTCCAACTGGTCCCAGCAGAATAAATTTACCGCCTCCAATGCCGTGGCGAGCGATCAGTTCGGCGTGAGCGTGGCGATGTCCGGCGATGGAGGTATCGCGCTGATCGGCGCCTGGGGCCGGAATTCAAATCAGGGGGCGGCCTATGTCTTCACCGGCTCCGGCTCCACCTGGACCGAGCGAACCATCCTCACCGCCACTCCCGCGGTGGCAAGCGAACGATTCGGCTACCCGGTGGTGCTGAGCGGCGATGGCGACACCGCGCTGATCGGCACCTACAATGTGGGCAATGCGGCCTATGTCTTCACCGGTTCCGGTTCGTCATGGTCGCAGCAGGCCCGGCTGACCGGTTCCGATACGGCAACGGGTGACGGATTCGGAGTATCCGTAGCGTTGAATTTTGACGGCAATGCCGCTCTGGTCGGAGCCTACGCAAAAAACAGCGCACAGGGGGCAGCATACCTCTTCAAACGCTCCGCATCCACATGGACAGAAGTGGCTAAGCCTATGCCTGTGGATGTGGTGGTGAGTGACTGGTTCGGCAGATTTGTGGCGATTTCCGGAGACGGGAGTACCGCGCTGATCGCCGCGTTTAACAAACAGCTGGCCAGCCATGGCGCGGCTGGCGCCGCGTATATCATCTCCCCCCCCAGTGTGGCAACGGTCACAACCGACGCAATCAGCTCAATAACCGCCACATCGGCTTCGGCTGGAGGCACGGTCGTTTCCGATGGAGGATTACCGGTAACGGCACGGGGTATCTGCTTGAGTACCACGACCAACCCGACCCTGGCCGACAGCTGCGTCTCAGGCGGCAGCGGCACGGGTGCTTTCACCCCATCACTCACCGGCTTGACCCAGACCACCGCCTACCATGTGCGCGCATACGCCACCAATGCGGCAGGCACCGCCTACGGCAATCAACGGATCTTCAACACGGATTACCCCGTGAGTCTTACCCTCCAGGGGTCCGGCGTTGGCGTTATCCACTCTTCGGCACCGGACATCAACTGCGGCATCGGGCAATGCACGCAGACCTACCCCTTTGATTCAAGCGTCACCCTTTCCCCCACGCCCGGATACCATTCTATCTTCGGCGGGTGGCAGGGAAGCTGCTCTAACCCATCCGGAGACTGCATTCTTGTCATGAACAGCATTCGTGCGCTCCTGGCCAGCTTCGACGTCGATCCGACCTACGCGGTCTGGATCGATCCGGGAGAGAACTATTTCAACTCCATCGGCGCCGCTTATCAGGCTGTTGGCGCATCCGCCCACATCAAGGCCTGCAGGGTCAGCCTCTCGGAAAACCTGCTCTTCAACCAGGGCAAAGCCATCACCCTCAGCGGCGGGTACAACAGCAGCTACAGCGACAGCAACGGGCTGACCACGGTGAACGGGACGATAATCCTGGCAAACGGCAACGTAATCGTGAGAAATATCGTCATCAGATAAGGGAGTGACAAGAAGGGCATGCGCCGGCATCCAACGGATTCCGGCGCATGGGTCACTGAACAAGACATCAGACAACGTTATGGGTGGAACACTACTGAATTGCTTCACCAAAAAGCAATTTAACCAGTCGTATGTATTGGAGCAGAAGCCATGGGAACAACAGCCTCGAACCCGGCAATGGCGCGATCACCGTAACGTACCCGGTAATTGTTAAGAGTGGAAATCACCGCCGGGAGGTCGCAAGCAGTCCCTCCCACCCTGAAAAAGAAACCATAAGGAGGACGCAATGAAAACGCTCATCCGGTTCGCTTTTCGGCTCATACTGGTGACTCTCATCCTCTCAATTGCCGTACTTGTTCTACCACTACGCACCGCAACAGCAGCTCTCTTTGAAAACTACCAGATCGGCAATGGTCAGGATGCCGGGCTGTCCAGTCCGAATGTGTGGTTAGCCCAGACATTCACCGCCTCCTCGAACCACACCGTCAAGTATGTCCAGCTCTATGGTGAACGGGACGCCAGCCTCACCACGGGAAGTATCACCGTATCCATCAGAGCAACCGACACGGAAGGCCAGCCAGCAGGAGCCGATCTGACGGCTGCCAGTGAAGTCGTCACCACAATACCCATCAATTACGGCTGGTTTACCATCTACCTGCCGACCTGTTCACTGGTTTCGGGCGCCCGCTATGCCATTGTGGTGCGCATCTCCAACGCCTCGGCCAGCGCCGGGTTCTATTGGTCGGGGGATACGGTCAAGGCATACCCCACGGGCGCCGGTTTTAACAGCGTCAACGGCGGTTCAAGCTGGATTGATGGGGGCATTGACCTGATGTTTACCATCTACGGCGATGCAACCGTGGCAACGGCCCAGACCGCAGCACCGACCGCGGATTCCTACCCTGGTTTTACCGATTGGTTCGGGCCGACACAGGCCTATACCAATGGTGATGGGTATACGCGGGCGGGAAAAAACGTAACCCACTACTACCATAATTTCAATTTTTCCATCCCCACCGGCGCCACCATCAACGGCATCGAAGTCAGGCTGGATGCCTGGTACTACCCAACTGGCTGGCCCCCTTCGGGAACCGGGAATTTTCGTGCAGCACTGTCGTGGAATCACGGCACCACCATTACAAGCTTTCTCAGCACCGCGAACGTTACCGCTTCCGAAGCCACCTATTTTATCGGTGGATCGGCGAGCACCTGGGGCAGAACCTGGAACTCCGGCGACTTTACCAATGGCAATTTCGAGATCCAGCTGACGCCCATCACAAACACGTCAATTGTCACCTATCCCAATCAGGCGCTCAGCCTGGATTACTGCCAGGTAACGGTCTACTACACCCCTCCCCAGGCAACCACCCCAACGGTTAGCACGCAGGCAATCAGCGGCATTACCGGAACCACCGCCACCGGCGGCGGAACCATCACCTCTGACGGCGGCGCGGCCGTAACTGCCAAGGGGGCCTGCTGGGGCACCTCAGCCAACCCGACCCTGGAGAACAGCTGCACCAATGACGGTTCCGGCACCTCCAGCTTCACCAGTTCCATAACCGCCCTCAACCGGGCAACCACCTACCACGTCCGGGCCTATGCCACCAATGCGGTGGGCACATCCTACGGCAGTGACCTGACCTTCTCCACCGATGCCCCCCTGACGGTCACGCTCCAGGGCGTCGGATCCGGCAGGCTCAACTCCACCGCACCGGACATCAACTGCAGTAGCGGATCATGCAACCAGGACTACCCCTTCAGCTCGATCATCAACCTGACCCCGAACCCAGCCCCCCATTCCCAGTTCAGCACCTGGTCAGGAGACTGTTCCGGCGCGACCATCCCCTGTCCGATCACCATGGATCAAAGCAGAACGGTTCTCGCCACCTTTGACATCAATCCGGCAGAGGCGGTCTGGATCGATCCGGGAGAGAACTATTTCAACTCCATCAACACCGCCTACCAGGCTGCCGGCGCATCCGCCCTCATCAAGGCTTGCAGGGTCAGCCTCACGGAAAACCTGCTCTTCAACCAGGGCAAAACCATCACCCTCAGCGGCGGATACAACAGCAGCTACAGCGACAACAGCGGACTGACCACGGTGAACGGGACACTGACCCTGGCAAGCGGAAGCGTCAGCATGGGAAATTTTGTGATCAGGTAAGGGAGAGATTAAAAGCGTGCCTGGCAGCCATGCGCCGATATCCCACGGATACTGGCGCATGGATTTCAGAGACGGACAGAGTGATAAAATCTGACAAAAACGCCAGGGTAAAACTGCACCGCAGGTCCCCATTCAACCCGCCCCGAACCGCTTTCTTAATGAGATCTAAATCCTGTGGCTGTGACGGAAAAAATCTGTTAAGGATATGCAATCCCCTTGCAGCTGGAATGGCATGCCTGCTCGACACTGAATGGCGCAGACATGGGCTGAATGAAGGCATACAGGAAGACAGCTCGATTGGTTAAGCAGGTGCAGGGACGAATTTGTCAATTTCAGCCATGTCATTTTTGGCGGAAAAATGGCATGGCACCTGATTTTGTCGAGTTGGTGCGCTGCCGAAGGGTTTTAATGATCACGAACTAAATGTTCCATTCTGGAAGTTGACCAGTTCACACGCGCGTGGGATGGTCAACTACGAGTTGGAGAGGTAACTGATAAGCTGTATTTTAAGAGCTGGCGGACCAGACTTAGAACTTATCCGTAAATAAAATATACTTTTCGTAGCATTTTTAGTACTATCACCTTCCAGCATAGATCACATTTGTTGTGAGGGTATTATGGCAAAAATTCAATCATGGGAAGTCTCTGATACCTTCTGGGAGAAGGTTTCTCCTTTGGTTCCCGCACCGGAGCGCGACCCTAACAAATTGTATCGACGTAAACCCGGTGGTGGCAAAAAACCGATGGAACATCGGCAGATCTTTGAAGCAATCATGTACGTTCTTCGTACAGGGTGCCAATGGAAGGCGCTGCCAAAGGAACGATTCGGCAGTCCGAGTGCAATTCACACCCATTTCATGCGATGGATGCATGCTGGCTTCTTTGTTTCAATCTGGCGTGCCGGCCTTGCTGAATATGATGAGATGCAAGGCATTGCCTGGCACTGGCAAAGCATAGATGGTGCAATGACCAAAGCCCCGTTGGCACAAGAGACCGTAGGTCGAAACCCGACTGATCGGGGGAAAAAACGGAAGCAAACGTCATGTCCTGGTGGACGAGCGTGGCGTCCCGTTATCGATAGTCGTAACCGGAGCAAACAGGCACGATGTGAGTCAACTTGAACTCGTGTTGGACGAGATCATCATCGCAGAAAACATGAGTGTCAGAGCTACACGCTACACAGTTCGACCATTATGTGAAAGTGTAGCTTTGACACTGTCGGCAGTCTCCAGAAGCTGAAGAAACCGGGAAAAGTCAGAATTGGTGGACGGATACCTCAACTCAGGCATGCTTCATCGGATGTTCCTTCAACCATTCCCGCAATGCTTCATTCATACGGGTCTGCCAGCCCTTTCCGGTTGCCTTGAAAGCAGCAAGAATGTCTCGGTCAAAGCGCACTGTCTGTGAATCCTTAACACCGCTGCCTAGCTTGCGGCCTGGCTTTTTGGAAAGCATCTCATCGGCCACTTCTTTGCTAAACAATTGCGGAAGTACCTCGGAAGCTGGCCGGAAATGTTTGAAATCTTCTTTCGTCAGTTCCCGTACTTCTCCATCTTTATCAGTCAATGGTAAGCGGTTTGCCATATTTATCACCTTCCCTTCTGTTTGCTTTGCGAAAGCTGATTACTCGGACAGCATCAGCGACGGGGGTAAAACAAAGAATATGAAGACAGTGGTCAAGATATCCGATCGCAATATACCGAATTTCAGGATAATCATTACGGGTATCGACAGTGATTTCAGCAGATCCCCATTCGAAATCAGAGGCCCGATCAAACGGCAAGCCACGCTCGGCTAAGTTCTTGTCGGACTTGATCTGATCGAATTCAATCTTCATAACTATATTCGTAACAACAAAATTACTGGACGTCAACTAATAACGTTACAACAAAAATATATGCGGCCTCAAGACACTGAGAAGTTCCTACAAGCCCCATGGACACCGACCGCCCGAAAAAACTGAGCGGGCGGGTCATGAGGGCACCCCGTTCAAACGACTGCGTTAATGGTCAACCCCGGTAAGCATTGTCGTGAGGGCCTAAGGCATTGAATTTGATCGTATCGTCAGTACACTCTGGATTGATCCTGTCCACCAACAGCGGACACGCAGTTGTGATGGTGACCGCCATAGCTCGTTCCAAACGATTCAAATCAGCAAGCGCCACACCTCTTCCCAATCAGGCCTACCAAGGAGTCAGCCCCCATGACTGAATCAACAACAAGTTCCGCTTTCATGCATGCCCTGACAACTTCTGGCACCATCCTGGGCGAGGGGGCGGTCATCGAGCGGCTGCGGCGGATGCCTGCGATCCGGCTGGACGAACGGGTGGTCAATTCGGCCCTGATCTACGATCAGCAGGGACGGGAGGCGCTGTCGGCCATCTGCCGCCAGTACCTGGACATCGGCCTGCGGCATGGTCTACCGCTGCTGCTCTCCACCCCCACCTGGCGCGCCAGCCGTCAGCGCATCGCGGAGGCCGGCCTGGCCGGACGCGACCTGAATGGCGACAACTTCCGTTTTCTGGATGCCCTGCGCGCTGAATTCGGTAACTATGGCAACAAAGTGGCCATCTGCGGCCTGATGAGCTGCCAGGGGGATGCCTATAAACCGGAACAGGCCCTGAGTGCCGTCGAGTCACGCACATTCCACGCCTGGCAGGCCGAGGCCCTGGCCGTTGCCGGTGTCGATCTGCTGCTGGCGGCCACCCTCCCCGCCCTGAGCGAAGCCATCGGCCTGGCCCAGGCCCTTTCGGCCACTGGACTGACCTACCTGATCAGCTTTGTTGCCCGCCCCCAGGGGACCCTGCTGGACGGCACGCCACTCACCACCGCCATCGCAACCATCGACAGCCTGGCCTCGCCGCCCCCCCTGGCCTATCTGATCAACTGCACCCACGCCTCAATCTGCCGCAGCGCCCTCTCCCACCAGCAGAACTCGTCGGATATGGTCAGGAAAAGGGTGATCGGGCTGCTGGCCAACACCGCCGCCCTGAGCCCGGAAGAGCTGGACAACAGCAGCGACGTGGTGGAGGAGGCGCCGGAATTGTTCGGTGGGGATGTTGCTGCCCTGCAGGAGGAATTCGGCCTGCGGATACTGGGGGGCTGCTGCGGCACGGACGAGCGCCATATTGCCTGTCTGGCGCAACACCTGGCGGCACGACTTCAGGTGTCCTGAACCTGGAGGAATGGCGCCCCTAAACCGTGCGGAAGGCCCATATCCCGCCACACAAGCCCCACACAGTATCATCACATGCTTTCAATCCGCTCTCCGTTGCGCAGGGCGTTTCTAACCGCGCCCAGACAGCGGTCCATCTCTTCAAACCTGACCAGATTGTCGCGCTCCCGCTGACTGGTTTCGATAATGGCGCTGATACCGCCGTTCCTGAAGATCAGCCGCCGGTCTCCCATCAATGCCAGAATCGGATCGTGGGTGGCCATCAACACAATCTTGCGTTTGTCCACCAGGGTGTGCACTGCCCGCTTGCGGTCGATACCGGCGTTCTCGATCTCGTCGATCAGGACGATGGGTGAGCGGCTGAGGCAGGAGGTATCGGCAATCATCAGAGCGCGTGACTGACCTCCGGAAAGCGCGGTGACCGGAGTGTGGGGTGTGAACTGTTCTCCGGCCAGTTCGTTGGCCAGTGCGATGATGGCGGCGGTTACCGCGGTCACGTCCTCCACCATCCTGCTCTCGGCGTGCATGGTGACGAACTCCTCCACGGTCAGATCCATGACGAAGTTCATGTTCTGGGACAGCTGCGCCACCAACTTGTGATCGATGGAAAAACGCTGACTCGGATCGGGTGGCGTGCCATTGATCAGCAGCATACGGCCGGTGGGCGTATCTCCCTGCGCCATCCACTCGATGTCCGCCAGAAAGCGGCTTTTGCCGGAACCGGTCGGTCCGACAACACAGATCACCTCACCAGGCCTGATAGTCAGATCGAATTCCTCCGGCCTGCCGTTCTTGTCGTGCCCCCCCCCTGATGGTGATGGATTCGATTCGCGAGCCGTCCGCTCCGGTTTTCAGTGCTTCCAGCAGTTCAAGGAAGGCGGTGAAACGCTCTGTCAGGCTCTGCCGTTCGATTCCCAGGTCTTCCAGGGTTTCCGCATCAAGCGCGGCAAAGTAGTCGGCCGTGCTGATATGCGCGGCTGGCAGACTGAGTCCGATGGAGCCGAAAAAGTCCTGCATGTGCGGCGCCCGTTTCAACAGGTCGGCGGTGGTCAGATACAGCAGTGCTGATGTGTGATCGGTTGGCATGGGGTTCCTAGCTGAATACCATTTTCTTGACGTTGCCCATCTGATAGTCGCTGCCGATCCTGCGCTGCCCCAGGCAGTAGGAGCAGAGCGCCGCCGGCATGCTGAACCGCAAAAGCTTCCCTTCCAGTTCGGCTGTTTCAGGCGCATTGAGCAGCAACCTGCCCAGCTCGTGGCCACCCTGACCGGTCAGGCCGTTGATGTGCATGATCGTGGCCTGACTGTTGACCTGGCGCACCCGGTAGGCAAAGACCTCGCGTTCGGCCTGGGAGACGATGTCCCCCTTGGTGATGACCACCACATCGGCCATTTTCAGCATGGGCCCGATCTTGCGGGGGGTGTCGACGCCGCTCAGATTGTCGATGACACAGACCGCCAGGACCCCCTGAATATGGGGGGCGCAACGGTTACAGAGACCGGCGCTCTCGATCACCAGCAGGTCGAACCCTTTTTGCACACCCCAGGTGAGACAGTCAGTGGCATTGCTGACAAAGAAATGGTCGGGGCACAGGTTGCCCGATAGCCCGGTGGTGACGGCAATGCCCTGTTTTTCATACAACGACTGATCCTGGGTGGAGAGGCTGTCGAACTTGACGACGCCCACATTCACGCCGTCCCGTTGCAACGAGGCGATGGCCTTGATGGTGACGGCAGTCTTGCCCGATGAGGGCGGTCCGGCCAGGGTGATCAGCTTCATGACGTTTCACCATTGAAGGAGCGCAGAAAGGCGGCATTGGTATCGGTGATCAGTGTTTCCAGGTCATTGTTTTTAACATAGTCCCAGCCGATCCACTTGAAGGTGGCGCTATCCGGCAATCTGTTGTCCACCTCGGGGTGCTGGGCGGGAAAGGATGCTCCGGCGCAGATTCCGGCCACCTTTGGTCCAATCAGGAAATCGATCAGATCGCTCAGCTCCCTTTGCTTCTCGGTTTTGACCAGCATGGTGACCGGGCTGACCAGGGCGCCATCATCGGGCCAAATGATGCTGACAGTTTCCCGGTTTTTAATGGTATTGGCAAAGAAGAGCGGCATGACGCTGATGGCCGGTGTATCCTCACGTCCGCTACCGGCTGCCTTGACCATCTGTGAGGGGTGCCAGCCCCAGGCTACCGTGCGTCCCAGTTGAGAGAGTCCCCAGTCGCCGAACTCTTTGTACAGAGACAGCAGGAGTGTCTCGCAAAAGGTGCCGATGCGATTGCCCCGGATGGCGATACTTTTTTCGTACTCGGGCTTGAGCAGGTCAGACCATTGACGGGGCACGGGACGGTTTCCCAGACGGGTGTGATCCACCACCAGCACCAGCAGGTTCATGGCCAGCATGGTGTAGTGACTGTCAGGATCGATCATTCCCAGGGGCGAGAGATGACGGTCGCCGGCGAAAAGGCTGACACCGGTGAATCCGCCGGTCTTGATGAAGCGCTCGACAAAATGCGGATGATAGAAGCTGTTGAAGCCGGGGGTGATGATGATATCCGGCATGTCTGCCAGGGTTTCAAAGTGATCGGCATAATCGGCGTACTCAATCTGTTTGTTGGCATTTCCTTCGATACAGAAGGTCAGGCTGGCACGCTGTTCAGCAGTAAGAGTTGCCAGAAAATCGTTAAAAGCCTCTTCCAGCGGCACCTTCAGGGGGCAGGGCAAAAGAGCCAGCAGGTTCAGGTTACCCGGAACAGACTGGCCGTTGTCAGGGGACAGAGGGGAGTTGATAACCTCATCCAGCATCCGGACGAACAACTCGCCATTGGCACCGGCCGCCTTGAGAGCGGTGCGCAGCTTGATCGCCGCACCAAAGGTGGCGCGAGTCTCCGGGTCCGCGAACATGGCCAGACCATTGGCAACGAATACCGGAACTGTTTCGGGGTGACGATCAATGACCTGGCGGACTGTCAGATCAAGAAGTGGTATTGGCATGGTAGTGTCCTTGTGTGTGGTGTGACAATTTTGCATCTCGATCTCGCAACAGAGCATCTGCCGCAACCTAATGCCAGCACACTCCCCCTGCAAGTTCAGGGCCTGGAACCCCCAAACGGAGTAGTCTTCCCGACCGGCGTGTTTACTCCGGTCTTCATTGAATTGATATTTCGTATCACCAGTTTGGCAGTGGACGGCCCGTTGATCTGACGGGCACAGACCAGGTCGCACTCCCTGAGGGAAATTATTATGGCGCTCAGAACTGCAACCTGTTTTACGCGGGTTTCGTACGCTTATTTTTGGGGCTCATGCCCAATAAAGGAGCACACCAGAACTATGGAGGGGGGTGCAGGGGGTCTCTAACAGGGTGATGCATACGTTATCGTGAATGAAGCTGCCAGCACCATTCCGGTAGGACTCCATGACACCCTTGAAGGCCCAGATGGTAGCGGTTCCGGTATGAATTCACCGTTGCCTTGCCATGATGGTGTCACGGGGACACTATCGTAACACATTGATTTAGTTTGATTATTTGTATCGACAGGCATACTATTATACAACCAGCGACACATACAACCACAAATAAAAAAGGAGAACGTGATTATGAAACTGAGCGCCAGGAACGTTTTAACCGGAACAGTTGCCAGCATTACAAAAGGTGCAGTCAATGCAGAGGTTGTTCTCAATCTGAAGTGTGGACCGTCAATTGCGGCAATTATTACCAATTCCAGCGTAGACAGCATGGGCTTGAAGGTTGGAGCTGAAGCCTCCGCCATCATCAAAGCCAGCAACATCATTGTTGGAACAGATGTGCAGGGTAAGATCAGCGCCCGTAACATCTTCTGCGGCACGGTAACGAATATTGCTGACGGTCAGGTAAGTGCGGAAGTAGCTGTTGATATTGGAGCAGGCACCATTCTTACCGCTGTAATCACTGAAGCAAGCGCAAAAAATCTGGCTCTGAAAAAAGGGAGTAAGGCTTGTCTTATCATCAAGGCATCCGGCATTATTCTGGGAGTGTAGTATCATCAAATAATAAAACGGTAGTGTAATCAATAAAGGCCGGTGATATCTCCCGGCCTTTCCTGTACCTACTCCTAACGCGTTTTAAGGGCGCACACATCCAAAAAAGATTTGAACACTCTCTTGCGGTGGGGTTTTCTTGCGTTCACCACCCTTGCCACTTCGGTTTATCCTTCATCGGCAAAGAGCGCCTGACTCCATTCTCGTCCATCATTGCTCTCGGCTGTTCGTGCATCCAACAGTTTCTATTTGGGCAGGTGAGCAGATCGCCCACCAGTTTATGACGGCAATCCGGATTACCGCAAACATCCGGGAAAACCTCTTTGATTTGCTCCTCGTGCCGCCATTTATTTACCGGATCAGTCGGGCACAGCAGACCTGGCTTGTAATACAGGCAATGCGGCCTTGTCAGGCACGTTGCTGTGCAATATTTTGGATTTTTTTGTTTCACCTTTATCCCTCATGCGCGCGGCATGGAAATGCCATCAACAGACCAGAATAACATCAATGAATCCATTGTACTGTCTGCTCACTTGTATTCAAGTGAAAGAAGGCACCGTACCGCGCTTTACTCACTCGCCTTAGTATGAGTAAAGCGCGGCATGATGTCAGATGGGATGGTCAGGAAAACTGTCTACGGTTTCTTGCCTATCAATGTTGTATCCTGCAAAGCAGCTGGAAGTTTTAGCCAGTCATCCAGACTTGCAACCGCTGGTCCGGTAATGTTGATCGGGTCCGGCCCCGTTATTGACTGCAGTGCAATACCCTGTGCACTGAACATGAACTTGAGAAATGCCTGAGCTGCGTCGGGATGCGGAGAGCTCTTTAAAATAGTCAGCCCCCAGGTCGCACGCGTGCCATAAATCGTTTTGGTCGGGTCTGTTACGGTGAGCCCAGCCATTTCCATGCTTGCTTGATGATAATATGCGGCCCTAGCTGGGTCGCCCAGATTTATGTCGGCGGGGAGATGCACGTATCGATAGGTTGGATCCTTTTTAGCAGCGGCTTGGGCGCTGTGTTCGTAGGTAAAGGTGTAATCGTAATTCACACCCAGTTTGTCCGTGGTGGCATTAATAACGTGATTTTTTTTGAAGTCGGCGTAAATGGTGTTGGGTGTTGGATAGTATAGTGCAGCCAACTGCATAATCATAAAGGCGCGGTAGCCGCCTGGATCAGCATTGGGGTCGGCACCACCAACCTTCACACCACTCGCTGTTACTGCAGTGACCCACGTGTCGTTAACAATAGGGACGTCCGCCAGGGTGGCATAGGGGGGAACACTGGTGGATGAGGTGATCAGGGTGGCGCCCGGTGCAGTTGATTTATATGCGAGCACCATCTGTCCCTGGGCAAACTGGATGGTGTAGTCGGCATAGGTTGGCTTCAGGAAGGAATCGATATTGGTATAGTCGGCACTGGCATAGATGTCGGCTGTTTCCTTGCCCACTGTAACCCGTTTGGCTGCTTCGACACTACCCATTCCTTTGTGGACAACCTGGATGCCGGTTGCTCTCCTGAACGGACCTGTCATGTTGTCGAAGGCCGCAGTGAGGCTGCCGGCATGATAGATAATGACTTGTTGTGAGGCTTGAGCCGTCGCTGGCGCTATCACCTGAGTACTGCCCGAGCCGCATCCGGACACCATGATAACCAGTAGTGCACTGAATAAACCAAAATACGTTTTCGCAGTTTTTAACATTCTGTTTTCTCCTCAATTCATAATCGTGATTCCTGTGTGTACAAAAACCTGAGTTTGGGCCGGCAATAATGCAATGTGTTTGTTCCGGGAAACACACCCCCTTTTTTGTGTGACGTGCGCCGTACGTCATTGTCAATCAGGCGGGTTTATCCGTTCGATATCTGTCTACATATATAACGATTCGCACAAAAAACATACTTTAAATCAAGAATGGCTGCATTTTTATCCACAATCTGCACAGGAAGTGGCTCAAGAAATCAGGGGATCGAGAAAATCGGGAATGCTTCGGCTTGCGCGGAGAATGCTGCTTGAGGCTTGCAACACAGGGCGCTCACGTGATCGCCTGCGTTGAGACCGCGTTTAGAGACATTGGCGTATCTGATATCTGCACAGATGATCATACTGCCCGAGAGCTCAATATCCCCTCCGGTTGCCTCCGGTCAAAGGGCGATGGCTGGATGGGACCGCTAAAGGGGTTGCCGGCGGTTGCATTGGTAATTCCCCTTTCTGGTTTTACATTAAAAGCATCTCGCCGGCCGTGGTCATCGTTTCCTTCCGTACCGTCACCTGTAGCGCAAGCTCGCTTCCACCTTAACTCTCAGGCAGATTCAACCTTTTCCCTACCACCGATCTTTGACGTGGATGAATAACCACGGGGTTTGTTTTTCAAATATTTCTTAGCGTAACGTTCTGACGCAGGTTGATTTTTATCAGCAATATATTTACGCCAGTCATGTCGATGGAGAAGATTGTAGACCGACGTCAGTGCAATAGTGCGACCCAGCTGGACTTGCAATGCGTCTCGGATATCGCTCACGATCAACCTGCCGCCAGACTTGGCGTATTCCATAAACGGAGCAAGAAAAACTGTTTCCTCGGCGCGCGACATCAATTCACGATGACGAACACCATGTGACCGCATATGTTTTGTTTCACCGCCAGCACGAATGAACTCAGAGCGCAAGCGACTTGCCCACCCCTTGGACACTCCAATTATGTCAGCGGTTTGACTCAATGAAAGTCCGAACTCCAAGGGGAGGATGACAGCCTGGGCCTGTCGCAATTCTTCCACGGTTCGGGCTTTTGACACTAAATCCTTTGCTTTGTCGAGTACCTCCTTCCCCCTTACTTTGCGAGCCATCATCAGACCTCCGCTGGGATTCAATCTATTGATCGTGCGAAATTTCAGAAAAAACGACTAAACCAAGTGGTGACACTATCCGGCCAGACCAAAAAGCCCCCGCCCGGTTTTGTCGGATAGGGGCTGGGGGCATCAGGTCACGCAAGAAGGCTTACAAAAGCTTCATTGCGCGGGTTTGAGTATAGTCACCTGACAAACTCAGGCTTGGAGAATGAATACTCGAAATTCATGTGATCGTCGTAGGCTCCGCTCAACAGCGCCGCGGTATCCTCGGTTATAACCAGTTCCTCGTCGGTCGGGATAACAAAGACCTTGACCGGGGAGTCGTCGGTGGTGATCAGGGTTTCCCGCTTGCGGGTCCTGACGTTGTTGCGCTCCCTGTCAACAATAATGCCGATATGCTCCAGTCCGGCAAGCACCATTTCACGGAACTCGACACTCATTTCACCCACACCGGCGGTGAAAACCACGGCATCCAGCTTGCCGATTACGGCCAAATATGCGCCGATATATTTCTTGATGCGATAGGCTTCGATTGCCAGTGATAGTTTGCAGCGCACGTCACCCTGCTGGGCATGCTGGATTACGTCGCGTCGATCGGTAAAACGTCCGGTAATGCCCACGACACCGCTCTTCTTGTTGAGGATCGTGTCGATCTCCTTGGCGGTGAGGTTCTCTTTCTGCATCATGAAGGATGGAATGGCCGGATCGATGTCTCCGCAGCGGGTTCCCATGACCGCCCCCTCCAATGGTGTCAATCCCATGGAGGTATCGACCGAGATGCCCCCCCTGATGGCGCAGTGGGAAACACCATTGCCGATGTGCAGGGTGATGAGATTGCAATCGGCCGGCTTCTTTCCCAGCAGGGCGGCGGCCCGCTTGGAAACATACAGGTGCGATGTGCCATGGAAGCCGTAGCGGCGAATCTGGTGTTTCTCATACCACTCGTAGGGCAGCGGGTAGATATAGGCCTCTTCCGGCATGGTCTGGTGAAAGGCGGTGTCGAAAATGGCAACGTGGGTGACGTTTGGCAAGAGAGCCTTGGCCGCCCGGATACCCTCGATGTTGGGTGGGTTGTGCAGTGGCGCCAGGTGCTGAACATCCTTGATGACATCGAGGACCCTGTCGTCGATCACCACGGAACAGGTGAACTTGTCTCCGCCGTGCACCACGCGATGGCCGACAGCTGAAATTTCGTCAACGTTTTTGAGTGCGCCATATTTGGGATCGGTAACGGTCTTGATGATAAGATCGATGGCTGCCTGGTGGTTGGGACAGTCATGTCCGTCCTTGAAGGTTTCACGCCCGGGAACCTCGTGTTCGATGTACGAGTCTCCAACAATGACCCGTTCCACCATCCCCTTGGCCACAACCTCTCTCTTGTCCCAGTCAAAAAGCTGGTATTTGACCGACGAACTGCCACAGTTTAACGCCATTATAATCATGGGACCTCCTGATCAGGATTATTACTTCCTGGCAGCCTTGCTCGCCACCTGCACACGTATGAGGGCGCGTTCGATGGCCGCCTCATAGACCTTGAACTGCCTGTCCTCGGGTTCCAGCTTCCTGAGTCCCTCTTCAGCCCTTCCCAGGGCCGCCTTTGCCCGTTCCACATCGATCTCATGGGCATGTTCCGCCG
>JACAAY010000091.1 GCA_013377095.1 Desulfuromonadales bacterium | reverse complement strand
GCTGTGTGTGCTTACCGTTCCTGGAGCGTTTTTTTACTCCGCTCCAGGAACGGTAAGCACACACAGCAGCACTCAACAAGGGAGGTTAACTATGCGTAAGGTACTTCTTGGAACGATTCTAATGGCACTGACACTTGGTGCTTCGGTATCGGCAAAGGCAGGGGTGGATATTAATATCAGCATTCCCCTACCCCCACCCATCGTATTTCCATCCCCTCCGGATGTCATAGTGGTGCCCGATACAAACTCTGTGTACGCTGTCCCGGACATAGACGTTGACATGTATTTCTGGAACGGCTGGTGGTGGCGTCTCTGGGAAGGTCGCTGGTATCGTTCACATTACCACAACCGGGGCTGGGGCTATTATAATTCCGTTCCGCGCTTTTACCATGATGTCGACCCTGGTTGGAGAGGGTATTACCGTGACCGCAATTGGCGCGGTCACCGCTGGGACTATCAGAGGGTTCCAAGCCGGCAACTTCATCAGAACTGGAAAGGATGGCGCGACAACCGGCATTGGGAGAGGCGCGGAAATTGGGGAGTTCAGAACTATCAACCCCAAGCAAGACAGCTGAGGCAAGAACCGAGGCACCAGAGGCAGGAGCAGTTTCAGCAGCGCCCCGATGTTCATCGATATCAGCAACCAAGCCAGGAGCATCACAATCAGCCGCAGATTCAACAACCCCAGCAGCAGCGCCACCAGGGGGAATCACAGCATCAGCATTCCGAAGGAAGGCATGGGGACCGGGGGGAAGAACATGGAAGATAGAGGATTCTAAGGTGAAATCTTGATTCCAGCAATGGGGAGAACTTGACCTCATGAAACTCAAAAAAGCGCGTGGATGACACCGTAAGCTGCACGCGGTGGAATCCCATGCGCTTCATTTTGGCGTAACTATCGGTTTTGCGGTCCGGCCAATCCATGCCGCCCCGAATACCCCCGCAGAGTCACCCAGGCTGTTTTCCAGGATCGGGGTTTTCAGCCGGTCATGAAACGCATACTGGCGTACCCGTTCAATCCCAACGCCATAGAGTTCATGAATATTGGAAAGACCGCCTCCCAACACAACCACGTCCGGGTCGAGGATGGAAATCAGCCCTCCCAGACAGCGCCCGAAGTCGTCCAGGAAACGCTCAAAAGTCTTGCGGCAAGCGGGCTCACCGTCCCGCGCTCGAGCCACGATCTCGTCCATACCCAGACGCAGGCCGTTGTCGCGAAAAAAAGCCGCTTCCACCCCCGAACCGCTGATCAGGGTCTCCACGCAGCCCCGGTTGCCGCAGTAGCATTCCGCCCCCAGCGGGTCCACGGAATAATGTCCCCACTCCCCGGCGATCCGGTTCGGTCCCTCCCGAACCAGTCCATCGATCCAGAGACCGCCACCGCATCCGGTCCCCATGATGACGCCGAACACCAGACCGAACCCCTGCCCTGCCCCTGCCAAACACTCGGCCAGGGTGAAGCAGTCGGCGTCGTTGCGCAGTTGTACCGGATGGCCCAGCAAGTGTTCAAGGTCAGCTTTGAGCGGACGGCCGATCAAGCAGGTCGAATTGGCGTTGCGTACCAGTTCGCTGACAGGATCCAGGGATCCGGGAATTCCCATGCCGACGGTATACGGAGTAGTGTGCCCTAGACGGGCAACCGCATCTCCCACCAGATCCACAATCCCCCTTAGAACCGCATCGTAACCGTCATCACGCGGGGTCGGTTTCCGCTGGCGATACAGGACGGAGCCATCGGGCGCCAGCAACAGCACTTCGGTCTTGGTGCCGCCCAGGTCAATGCCGATGGCAGCTGAAAGCTGGTTGAAATGTGTGTTTTTCATGGAATGTTGTTAACTTCCCTTCGCAACCGGCGGGGTAGTATTCCGCCGTTATTGACAAGCAATGTGTCGTGAGCCGTTTCCCTGAGAATACCAGAAATTCACTCGGAGATTATTCTATGTATGTCCACCACGAACTGCTATATTTGATGCATTCGAATGAGATCATTTAAGGGGTTATGAATGTATGTCCAGAACTGAATTGAACTTAAATGATGAGCTGTATGAGCAGGCAAAGCTGTATACCGGCCTGAAGAGTAAAGAGGATGTGGTCAACTACGCCCTGAAATATCTGGTTGAACAGATGGATATGGAGACGCTGCTGGGGTTGCAGGGCAAAAGCAGCTGGGAAGGTGACCTAAACCAGATGCGCATGGGGCGCGATGGTTCCTGTTGATGCATAATCTTCATGGTATGAACAACAAAGGGCGCTTTTGACAGCGCCCTTTGTTGTTCAAGGAATCCCCCATGCTCCACCACGAACTTGGCAGAGGAATCCACACAGTCATCATTTCACCTCAGGAAGCACCTGTCGAAGCACAACCTGATTCGCTTCCAGGTATCCCAGTTCAACCTCACCAAATGTCTTGTCCGTGATCATGATATCCACCAGGCTAAGGGGACCAATGCGCGCGAATGCGTTTGTACCGAACTTGCTCTCATCGGCAAGCAGCACCTTCCTCGAACCGCAGTTCAGCATGGCCCGCTTCAGTTCTGCATTATCCACCGTGTGCGAGCAGAGCATCAGGTCGCTGTTAACCGCCGAAATGCCGAGAAATACCGTATCCACATGAATGTCCGACAGAAACTGAAAAGCCTTGGCCCCCGCGGAACGGCCGAGGTCCTTTTCGATCTCCCCCCCCACATAAAACAGTCTGCCTTCGGCGGAGCACAATTCCATGGCGATGTGCAGATCATTGGTGACAACGTTGACGCCAGGCATATGCCTGAGCAGGAGCGCCACCTCGAAGGTCGTTGTGCCGGCATCAAGGAGAATGGTCTCACCCGGCTTGACCAGTTCCAGGGCCTCCCGGGCAATCAGGCGTTTCTGCTGGCACTTGATCAGCTGTTTTTCCCCGAAAGCCTTTTCCTTCAAAAGACCGTCCAGCGGCACAGCAGCACCGTGGACCTTTTGCAGCAGACCCTGTTGCTCAAGCCTGATCAGGTCCCTGCGGATGGTCATGGGATTAACGCCGATCTCGCCGGCCAGATCACTGACAATGACCTTGCCATGCTGTTTCAACTTCTCGATGATAAGCGCTTCCCGCTGGAGGTAGTGCACTGCCGGTCCTTTCGTGTCACCTGATCAGTCATGCGTCGCTGCTGAGTTTATGGTATGAATGGGGTGAATGCAAGTTTCCAGAACTGTACGATGAAAATTATGTCCTGTCAGTATCTCGCGTCCCTTTTTATGACGCACTCTTCCTCAACTCCTCCCTCAATTCATGAGCCTTCTCGTAGATATTGTGCGAGGCAAGCGCATGGTAGATATCATCGTGCAGTGCCAGCATCTTACCATACAGTCGGTGGGTATCCTCGTCCGGACTCCTGCGGTTATGGCCATCAAAGGCAACAGCGGAGCTGACGGCCGCGGGGATATCGGGATAGAGACCGATAGCTGTGGCAGCCACCAGCATGGCACCCAGGGCGGAGGACTGTTCGGATATTCCGCGCAGCACGGTCTTGCCGTACACGTCGGACTGGATCTGGTTGAAGGTCGTGGAACGGGTTGCGCCGCCACTCACCCGGATCTCGGTGATCTCGGTGGTCAACGATTCGATGATGTGGATGTTCTTGTAGATCTCGAAGCAAATTCCTTCCAGTAGCCCACGGATGACATGGGACCTCTTGTGGCCGAGCGTGCAGCCGAAGAGCAGACCAACCGCTTCCGGGTTCCAGTAGGGTGCGGCGGAACCGGCGAAATGGGGGAGCAGCAGCATGCCACCGGCGCCGGGACTGGTATTTTTGATCTCGCTGTTGAGGATCTCGTAGGCGTCGATCTGCAGATCACGGGCAGTGTTGCTCTCGATCATGGCAAAGTTGTCCCGGAACCAGCGGTACACCGACCCTGAGGTGTATATTCCTGCCTCCACCAGCCATTTTCCCGCCACGGCTGAGGCGGTGCAGACAACCCGCTGCTGCGGGTCAAAGGCCGGACGTTCGGCATGGGCCAGGATAAAGGAGCCGGTGCCGGTGTTGACGCACATCAGACCGGGTGTCACGATACCCAGGCCAACCGCAGCAGCCTGCTGATCCCCCCCCACCGAGACAACCGGTATGTCGGGGCGCAGGTTAAGCTCGGACTGCAGCGTTTTCTTCAAGGCGCCCACAATGGTCCCGGAAGGGACTGCCCGGGCAAGCTTATCCATGGGTATGCCGAAATGCTCGCAAAGCTGTTCGTCCCAGCTCAATTCATTGATATTGAAGAGCATCGTCCTGGCCGCCTGGGTCCAGTCGGTGATGAACTCTCCGGTCAGCTGGTGGATGATCAGATCATGGACCGTCAGGATCTTGTGGGCATCCTTGAAGACATGGGGCTTGTTCTCCTTCAGCCAGAGCAGCTTCGGCAGGGAGAAGTAAGGGTCGATACGCAGACCGGTCTTGTGATAAACGTGCTCGGCGCCCAGTTCGCCGCGAATGAAGTCGGCCTGGGCCGTGGCGCGCTTGTCCTGCCAGAGAATGGCGTTGTCCAGCGGAATGCCGTCCGCATCAACCGGGATAAAGGTCGAGCGCTGGGAGATAACGCAGATGGCGGCGATGGCGCCGGTTTCCCCGGGAAAAAGCTTGATGGCCTTCTGCAGGGTGTTGCGCGTGGCCTTGATCCAGGTGGAGGGGTCATGGTCGATCCAGGTAGGGGAAAGAAAGATGCTGACATACTCTTCGTAAGCCTCGCTCATCACCCGGCCGCGACTGGAGAAGATGATGGTCCGGCATCCGGTCGTACCGACATCGATGCAGGCAATGTATTTTATCTCCGACATGACGATCTCCTTGGCGTACTATTGATCAACTCAAGGCCTTCGAAATCTAAAAGACTCCTTAATTCCATCAGCCTGAATCTGTTATGACACATTGCAAATCTTTGGCATCAACAGAAGACTGTGACGCGTCACTGGCGTTCTCTTCCGAGTCGCACCGCCGTCTGGTCACCACCTCGGCCACCTGCTGGACTTTGGCGGTGATTTCATTGGTTGTGGCGGCCTGTTCATCAACTGCGGTAGCTATCCATGGTGATCCGGGTTCCGGTCGTCATCAAGTTTTTCAATCTGGCTCATAAAGAGCGTGACAACTTCTGGATCGAAGTGGGTTCCCGACTGCTGTATGATGTACTCGGTCGTCTTCTCCTTCGACCATGCTGGACGGTAGGGACGATCCGAACGCAATGCATCCCAGACATCGATGACGGCGAAGATCCGCGCGCCTAGTGGTATCTGCCGACCTTTCAATCCACGGGGATAACCGCTTCCATCCCATTTTTCATGGTGGCAGTATGGTATGTCCAGTGCCGGACGGAGAAAAGCAATTGGCGCCAGAAGATTAAAGGCGTGGACCGGGTGTTGTTGCATAGCCCCCCTCTCCTCATCACTCAGCGGCCCTGGCTTGAGCAGAATCTGATCGGGGACACCCATCTTGCCGATGTCATGCAGCATGGCCCCCCTGCGGATATGAATGAGTTCATCCTTTGGGACGCCAAGAGCTTGGGCGATCTTTTCTGTCATATCGGTCACCCTCTGGCTGTGCCCCTCGGTCTCCCTGTCGCGCAGATCCAAAGCACGCGACCACCCTTCAAGGGTTGAATCGTATGCCATCATGAGACTGATGTTGGACCTCTGCAGACCGGAAAACAGGGTGGCGTTGTCAATTGCTATGGCCGCCTGCCCAGCCAGTGTTTCGAGGAAGTCCAGCATTTCCTGATCAAGGGAATGGGAAGAGCGGTAAAACACTTCCAGCACACCCACCACCTCTCCCTTGGCAACCAGCGGAGCGCCGAAATAGCTGATATAGCCCTCATCGGACAGATTTGGAAAGTATCTGCAATTATCAAGCAACTGAACGTTCGAAATGTGGATAATCCGCCGCTCATAGGCAACGCGACCGGCGTTGCCCTTGCCGAAGGGGATGGCGCACCTTTTGATAGAATTATTCCTGAAACCGCGACTGGCGGCGTGTTCCAGTTTGTGGGCATGATTGAGCAGCAGTATGTCGGCTGCATCCGCACCCAACTGGTGGACCACCTGATCGAGAACAACATTCAAGGTAACACGCAGATCCAGGCTCTCGGTGATCGCCATGTCTATGGCTCTCAGTGCGGCCAACTGTTTCCACTGCGTCTTCTTCCGCTCCTCGGCGTTCTTTCGCTCGGTAATATCCTGGATGGCCCCGATGAAACGGGTAGTCTTATCGTTCTTCTCGCGGATAGTCTTGCCCTTGGCATGAACAAAGCGCTCCTGCCCGTCAACCCTGATGATGCGGTATTCGATGTCGTACGGTTTGCCGTTCTCCAGGGTCGCGATAATACTTTGCCGGACGCGCTCCTGATCCTGGGGATGGATGTGATCAAACATGGAGTTTTCCGCAAAGCCCGATGCACGGTCCTGGTAACCAAGAATCCGGAAAAACTCCGCCGAGCGGTATTCCTTTTTTGTTTCCAGGCAATACTCCCAACTGCCCAGGTTGGCGATCGCCTGGGCTTCCGCCAGGATATGTCCATTCTTGATCAGCAAATCCTTGATACGCATGCTCTCGGTAATATCTTCGAAGGTTCCCAATATTCCGATGACCGCGCCATTCCTGTTGTAGAGCGGGAGCCTGCTCTTGCGGTGCCATGATATCTGCCCGTCCGAAGAAGGCTGCGCCACATCATAGTTGCGCATGGGCGTATCATATTCCATAACCATCCGGTCGGCTGCCTGGAAATATTCTGATTCTTTTCCCCATGGCATCTGATTGTCGTCCATGCCGATGACATCTTTGGGGTCATTCAATCCGGCATGGTCCGCAAAAGACCTGTTACACCCCAGATAGCGGGAATCTCGGTCCTTCCAGAATACGCGCTGGGGAATAACGTCCAGCACCATATGGAGTATCTGCCGCACTCGATGCAGTTCTTCCTCAACAATAGAGCGAGCGTTCATTTCATGGATCAGCTTTTCGTTCAGTTCGCTGAGTTCACCTGTGCGTTGCTGCTCGCGGGTTTCATGCTCGTCATCCGGTTGTTGCTGCCTGCCCTCGGCCTGTCTGTGCCTGCAGGTGTTGTCCGGTGCAAATTCACAGCGGGGCGACAGTTGATCAGGTAGATGCTCCACCAAAACGTGTTCGCTCATGTTCATAGCTATTTGTCCTTGAATTGTCCGGCACCGAAAGCCCAAATAGAGAGCATAACTCTGCTAACTTCAGACACCGTTCAGTCACAATGAGATTGCTTACTCATTTTTGTAACACATTTCCGGGTATCCGAAAGTTGTAGCCATCAAAAACAGCTCTAAAAAATACACAAGCTAACTCAATTATTTGGTATTACATCAATTTACAAGGACACTACCACCTCCACTCACCCCCAGAACAGCCGGATGAAACCCTTGACCTCCTCCACCATGACCTTTTCGGCCTCGTACAGCAGATCGGAGAGGTGCCCCGGCTTTTCCCTGGCACAGAGTTCCTTGAGCTTCTTCACCGCGGCCAGTGAAATCTGGGTGTTAACGTTGATCTTGGCCACCCCCATGCGCACGGCAGCCAGGATATCCTCGTCCGGAACCCCGGAGCCACCGTGCAGAACCAGAGGAATGGCGACCTGCTCCGCGATCTGCTGTAGACGGTCGTGATAGATCTTGGGACGTCCCTTGTACTCTCCGTGGGCGGTGCCGATGGCCACTGCCAGGGCATCCACCCCGGTCTCCGCAACAAAACGAACCGCCTCGTCTACCTTTGTCAGATATTCCTCGGGTAGCACGCTTTCGGTGTGGCCGAAGGGGACCGAGCCCAGTTCAGCCTCCACCGAAACCCCGACAGCATGGGCAAAACGCACCACCTCCCCTGTCCGTGCCAGATTCTCGGTAAAGGGGAGCTTGGAACCATCAAACATCACCGAGGTAAACCCGGCCTGAACCGCCTGGTAGATCACCTCCACCGACTGACAGTGATCCAGGTGCAGCACCATCGGCAAGATGGTGCGACCGGCCAGCTCCCGAACCATGGCGGCAATGATTTTGATGTTGGCCACATCGATGTACTGCTCGCCAAAGGCGAAGATTACCGGCGTATCCAGATCGATGGCGGCGCGATAGACCGCCTCGATGGTTTCCAGGCTATAGATATTGAAGGCCCCGATGGCACGATCTTCTGCCCGCGCCGCCACAAGAACCTGATTGAGATTGACCAGCATGGTACGATCCTTTCTTGGTGGTTACGTGCGTAAAGAGGCAAGCCATTGCTTGACTTTGGGATGATCGAGCACCTGGGGGTTGAGTATAAATTGGGGCTGTTCTCCGGCCAGCAGCCTGTTGATGTCTTGCACCAGCAGGTAGGGTGAGTTGGAGAGCGCCTCGGCGGTGGTGCCGGCGATGTGCGGCGTGAGGGTGACGTTGTCCAGCTCGAGCCATCTGCTGATGGGCTGCAGAGGTTCCGACGAATGCACGTCCAGGGCTGCCCCGCCGATGCGTCTGTTTTTAAGAGCGTCGAACAGCGCATCCTCGTCAACCAGGCTGGCCCGGGCAGTATTGATCAGGATAGCGGTCGGTTTCATCAACTCCAGCGCATCCTTCCCGATCAACCCTTTGGTGCTTTCGGTGGCCCGGGCGTGGAGGGAGATAAAGTCAGCCTGGGCAAACAGTTCCTCTTTGGATACCTTTGTGGCCCCAAATTCTCGCAGAACATCATCAGAGACAAAGGGATCATGGACCAGTACCTTCAACTTGTAACCGGACAGTTTCTGAGCAATCAGCCTGCCGATGTAGCCGAATCCGACTAATCCCAGGGTTTTGCCCATGATCTCCGGAGTAAAATCTGAATTGACATAGTTTTTGCGCCAAAGCTCCTGTTTTATGGCCAGGTGGGCCCGGGCGATGTTGCGGGCCTCGGCGAAGAGCATGCCGATGGCGAAGTCGGAGACGGCATGGGCATTGCGTCCCATGATGTTATGCACTACGATGCCACGCTCGGTTGCGGCGGCCACATTCAGGTTCTCCTGTCCGGCGCGGGCAGCTCCCACAAGACGCAGGTTTGGCAGGGCGTCCATGGCGCTGGCGGATACCGGAGCAAACAGCACCAGCAGCATCTCCGTCTCGTTATCGGCATTCAGTATCATCGGCAATACTGGCTCGGCATCGGGACCGTTTTTTTCGATGGCGATGCGGCGGTCCGCCAGTTTCACCGAATCCGTTTCCCAGTTATCCGCTGCGATCTCTCTATGTTCCACCTCAAGTTCATCACAGGCCTTTTTGAAGTTCTCTCCCGGAATCATCCAGTCACCCAGACAGAGTATTTTCATGGTTACGTCTCCTCTATTAAGCTGTTCCTTCTCCCTGAGTACCCACTGGGCCTAAAGGAGAAGGTGGCCGAAGGCCGGATGAGGGGGCAGCACTGTCAAATTCCCCCCTCACCCTAGCCCTCTCCCTCAGGGAGAGGGGATGTATTAACAAGATTAGCAATAATCGAAATAAAGATTGTCTGTGCTTCAGACCACCGTGGCCAGCGCCAGCACGGCCAGCAAAGCACCGACACCGGCGATGGTGGTGGAGGCTGTCCAGGTCTTGAACATATCCGTCACCGAAAGTCCGAAAAATTCCTTTACAATCCAGAAACCGGAATCGTTGACATGGGAAAAGCCGATCGAACCTGCCCCGACTGCCACACAGACCAGGGCGGGATCGAGCCCCGGATAACGACCCAGCACCGGCAGGATGATTCCGGCCGAGGTCATCATGGCAACCGTTGCGGAGCCGACGGAAAACCGCATCACGGCGGCTATGATCCAGGCCATGATCAACGGACTCAGGGAGAGACTGGTCAGGGCGGCTTCAATGCCCTTGCCCATGCCGCTGTCCAGCAGCACCTTGTTGAAGGAGCCTCCGGCGCCAATGATCAGCATGATGCCGGCAACCGGCCCGAAACAGCCGTCCGTGAATTTCAGCAGGTCATCCCTGGTAAAGCCCCGGGCAAAACCGAGCGTCCAATAGGATACGAACGCCGATATGAGCAGGGCGGTGATGGGGTTGCCAAAAAATTCCACATACTTCATGTACGGCGCCCCCTTGGGGGCAGTGAGATCGATGATGGTCTTGGCCACCATGATCAGCAGCGGCAGGAGAATGGTGAACAGGGTAATACCGAAGGGGGGCAGTTTGTCATCCGGTGTGCGTTCACTCTTGAAAAGATTTTCCGGTGGCTTCAGCTCCAGACGGTTGGCCCAGAAGCTACCGTAGATCGGGCCGGCAAGCATCGCGGCCGGAAACCCGCACAGCAGACCATAGATAATCAGCTTGCCCACATCGGCTTTCAGGGTTCCGGCAACTGCCATTGCAGCCGGGTGCGGTGGCACAATGCAGTGAACCGTTATCAAGCCGGCAACAACCGGAAGCCCGATCTTGACCAGCGACATACGCGACTCCAATGCTACGCAAAATACCAGTGGTATCAGCAGGACAAAACCAACCTGGAAAAAGACCGGAATACCGCAGATGAAACCGACGATCAGCATGGCCCAGTGGGCCCGCTCACGGCCGAAGGCGTCGATCAGTGTCCGTGCCAGGCGTTCGGCGCCACCGGAAACCTCCATCATTTTTCCCAGGATTGTCCCCAGACCCAGAATGGTTGCCAGGAAACCCAGCGTGCTGCCCATGCCGGCCTGAATTGAGGCGCAGATTTTCTCCACCGGCATTCCCGTGGCAAAACCCAGGAATATGCAGGCAACGATCAACGCCAGAAAAGCGCTCATGCGAGCCTTCATGATCAGAACAACGATCAACACGATGGAAGCCAACAGAATACCCAACGAAGCTAGACTACCCATGACTTGTCCCCCTCTCTTGCGTGTGTTTACTTTTCCATCTACATCACGGTCGCATCGCCGAACGATATGCGCAACCCAACTGCCAATCTTACCGGGAGCATGCATCGTTGGTTGTAAAGAGTTCGTTGAATATATGTTGTCCGTTGGCACACGCCATGTGCTCAAACAGTATGTTTCATTTTGTAACAAATATGTTCGTATTGTCAACAATAATAATGTTCTATTTGTGTGAATATTTGTTTTTTAGAACAGCATGCATGTTTTTACATGTGGATTCTGACCTTACGGGCGCTATGATCTGAATCATTCTAAGGGCGTGCAATTCCGTTTGACTTGTTTTCGTGGATTCATGACGGTAGGATACAACATGGCATCAGAACAAATCGGTGTTATTTTTACCTGAACGGGAGCACATCATGACACTGACAACCTATATCCGTGAGATTCCCAAGGCGGAGTTGCACATCCACATTGAAGGTTCGCTTGAGCCGGAACTGATGTTCGAAATCGCAGAACGGAACCGGGTCGTGCTCCCCTTTTCCTGCGTGGACGAGGTTCGCAAGGCCTACAATTTCACCGATCTTCAGTCGTTCCTCACTATCTATTACCAGGGCATGATGGTGTTGCAAAAAGAGCGGGACTTTTTCGACCTGACCCTGGCCTACCTGAAAAAGGCCCATACCGATGGGGTTCGCCATGTGGAGATCTTTTTTGACCCCCAGGGGCACACAGAACGGGGAATTGCGTTTGAGACGGTGATTTCGGGGATCCATGCGGCGTTGCAAGGCGGAGAACAGAGATTCGGGATTACATCCCGGCTGATCATGTGCTTTTTGAGGCATCTCAGCCCCGAGTCCGCCATGACAACCCTCAATTGTGCTCTCCCCTTCCGGAAATGGATTACTGCGGTGGGGCTGGACTCTTCGGAAAAAGGCAATCCGCCGGCAAAATTCGCCACAGTTTTCGACCGGGCCAGGGCAGAGGGTTTGCTGAGCGTGGCACATGCCGGCGAGGAAGGCCCTCCGGACTACATCTGGCAGGCGCTGGACCTGCTCGGAGCAGCCCGTATCGATCACGGAGTCCGCTGTGTCGAGGACAGCCGACTGGTGGAAAGACTGCGCACCGGCCATGTGCCGCTCACGGTTTGCCCCCTGTCGAATATCAAACTGCGGGTCTTTCCGACACTGGGCGAGCACAACCTGAAGCACATGCTGGATATGGGGCTGTGTGTCACGGTCAACTCAGATGATCCGGCCTATTTCGGCGGCTACCTCGTTGACAATTTTCAAGCCGTTCAGGAGGCACTCAACCTGGATCGGAATGCTATCCGGACGCTGGCAGAGAATTCATTCAGGGCATCTTTTTTGACTAAGAAGGAAAAACGGGGATACCTGGAAGAGTTGGACAGGTTCTGCCTGAGCAAAGGGTAGCTGGTTACGCAACAAAAGGCCACGGAAAAACCGTGGCCTTTTGTGATCAAAACCTATCGCTCTTAATGAACTACCTGTCCGGCAAACAGTTCTTAGCGACCATAAAGCACTCAGCCCTGTTTCCAACCGACATAGATCCGCTACTCGGTAACATTCCGTAAATATCGAATGCACCATAAGGTCCTGAGCCGCCAGGAGTTGCAGAGAGTTTCGACACTACCCCTGGTTCCGTACCCATATAACCAAAAGCAGCGTAAGGTCCTGAGCCACCGACAGTCAAATTGCGAGATATATCAACGCCTTTTCCCGCGTCAGTGTAATCGTTAGGACCGAATGTGCCGAATGGTCCGGAGCTGGAAAATACTGTTATGGCGCTCAACAAAACCGTAACCACCAGCAGTGTAAAAACCACAGATATATTTTTCATGGCTTACTCCTTTAATTGTATAAGCTACGTATGGCTCATTATACCACCTTGCATGTATTTGTAAATGATATTCAATATCAAATGCAGGTTATGGGGAAGACTTCTACCCGAGTGGTGAAGGGTATTTCAGCTTGTCTGCCTTATGATCTCCGACAGGGAGATCATTCTTCTCGATATCGGCAGCCATGATGAGGCGAACCGTTACAAGAAGGAAACAATTCATATTAATTCAAAAGGCGGCCACATGGCCGCCTTTTGCTGTTTCAATAAAATAGAGTAATAATCTCAATCTCTCAAATTTTCTACTGGCTACCAGATCGAATAATAATTTTATCCATAGTTACTGTGCCATGGCTAACAGTAATGGTCCCATTGATAGAAGTGAAACCGGGATTCATCGAATAGTTGCAGCTGTAACCGCCTGACAGCTTGAAAGATATATTCCGTGACATATTCAGACTATACGTCAGAGTTGTTGCCTGAAGTTGCAGAGTTGCCCCGTTAACTGCATAATTAAGAGCATTATCGATGGTTGAATAGTAATCGTTAGTGTCCGCAATAGTTACCGGAAGTTCATTGCATGTCCCGGATACACTTACATAACCATTCTTCGTTACCGTGGTTTGGCCACTACTTCCAGTCACCGTCAGCGATACGTTGTATGTTCCGGAAATAGTATACATATGAAGCGGATTCTGAACTGTACTCGTTGTACCGTCCCCAAAGTTCCAGAGCCATGCTGTCGAATTCGATGATTTATCAACAAACATTACCGCAAATGGCGCTGGCCCGGATGTCGGCGTTCCAAGGAAGTCGTAGGAGGAAGCAATTTTTAGAGTATATTGCGCGTTAACTGCCGGGTTGCTTGCCAGTGCAATCTTCAAAGTAGCACTTGTAACGTCAGGTCCGATTACAGTCCACGAAACCATACCATCGAGAATCGGTATATCTGAAGCAACAGTTTCCCATACAGCATTTCTGAGGAGACTTATAGTAACTGTCTCATTATTCCCAATATTTCGGTATGCCCAGGGGATGGAAACGACATTACCGACCGTGACCGATAATGAATCAAAGAGAAGGAAGATAGTCTTCTTATTCGTCGCGCTGAAGTCAACCTGCTGGCTGGCGCCACTAATGGCAACAGAACGCGATGGGTTTGTTATGTCCGCTGTGGAACTGCTTGCGGTCAACGTGTAACTCCCATTTGCAATGTTCGATATGGCATAGGCACCATTGGTGTCGCTGGAAGCGGCACTAATGACATTATTGTTGCCGTCTATCAATTGCACGATGACATTACTGAGTACGCCGCCGCCCGTGAGGCTAATTGTGCCATAAATGCTCTTAATACCTGTGTTTACTCGTCTAATCCAGGGGTTGGAGAGATTACCGGAGTTATCCTTGCTATATGCTGCATAGTAGTAAACTGTACCAGCTGTTACAGTATCGGCCACACTCTGGCCTGTTCCGTTATAGACGGTTGTTCCATCCGTGCTCGAAGTAGGAGCTGATCCGGTTTTGCGGATGACCAGCACCGAAGCGAGTGACGGGTTGTCGGTGTTTGTCCAGGAGAGTGCCACACCTGTTCCACTGTTGTTGACTATAGCTTTAAGGTTCGTTGGTGGGTTAAGTGTTGAAGCAACATTTGCGTTGTGGTCGGGATTGTAGATATCGTTTGCAATTGTCCGGCTGATACCGGTGTTGGCATTGCCTCTGCCGACGGTGAAGGTGATATGCGTGGCATCAGCCACTGCTGTAGCCAGGTTTTCATAGTTCAGAATCTGGACCGTGCCATCTGCATTCGGTATTTTTACAAAAACTGTAAGGCCTGCAAAGCCCGCATATTTCGTTGCCTGTATCTGGTAAGTGTCGGATACCGGCAAATATAACGTGGTGGATAACCCATTATTACTCACCTCTTGGACCGCCAGTCCAGCGCCGATTTCTCCATTGGGGATAAGTGTTACAGCCGATGATGTCGTGTTGTCATGAACTCTGCTTAATTGGGCTCCAATAATCAGAACCTGAATATGATTCGGATAAAAATAGTCCACAACGCTTGTTGCAGCACCACTAGCGAGCGGAGATGGGTTGGTCTGACTGCTAATATCGCACGGGCCGTTCCATTGATTGTAGATATTTTGAGAGTCCCCGCAACCGGGCGACACAAACCCGATAAATCCGACGAAATAAATAACATCCCCACGACTACCAGTAGAAACCAAAGTCGGTTGCACTGGAGTCTCTCCATTTTTGTCATAAAGCGAGGTATTGTCATAATAGACACTCAGGTATGGACCATAAAAAATGGAGGAGAAGGCACCCAAAGGCAATTGATCCTCCCAAAGCATGATATTTCTGTGTCCATTCCAAATAATTAACTGTGGAACGGCATTCTGGTGACTTCCACTTTGAACCCAAAATGAGACTGGCGAACCGCCTTTGAGTATGTTGATAAAAGAAGGTTCAGTGCTCGACTCCATGGGAAGAATCTGATCCTTCCCCACCCAATTCGGATCCGGACCGTGCCCTGTTAAACTGGAATTTTGCGTGACAAAATAATACATAATTTTTTTTGCCGATTCGATGGTCCACACTGTTTCGGGATTGTTCAATTGCGGTGACATAAAAATATTGCCATCCGGGACATTAAAAGGGCTGTTTCTTTTGTAATTATCAGCATCTCGCTGCACGATATCCGCGTTCCAGTTGGCTGCTGTAAATGCCTCGGTACCCCAGCTGGCATAGGCATCCTGATGCGTGAAGCCGGCTATGGCAGCATTCGCAAGTCCATAACAAAGGCCTAAGTTTGCCCTGAGAATGTTGTCAGGTGTCACCATGACCAGACCGTGAGCATGAAATGCTTCATACCATAGACCCGACCTGTAATCTTCGGGCATGTATGACTCAATCACCTTGGCTGCTGACCATAAGTTACTCGCCAGGGTAAAATAACCACTATTGCTTAAACCGACCAGCGGGTTACCATACTGCTCATTCGCAAAGCTCCAGGCATGCTTGCTAATGTCAAAGGTTGTGCCGTAAACCGAGAAATCCGCTGGAGTTCCGCTGATGAGCGAACAGTCTGAAGGGTCACTGCTGCTTAAACTGCTGCAGCCATAGAAGGAAGCATTTTCAATATATCTTGCCCTCTCGTTGGGCTGGTTGTCTTTGGTAATCTGCAAGGTGACCCGATGGCGGCCCGTTCCATTATCCAGAAATGCACATCTCTGTTGAACCGCAGTCCTGCCGTCAGCATCCACGATCTTCAGAAACCCCGCACACGAATCTGGAGCTGGGGTGCCGTCTTTCCCTTGTTTTAAATCCAGCCAGACAGTGAACGTGTCGGAAACATTGTCAATGTTGGCAACATTAATTAGGTTGGCCGTGTATCCGGTATATACGGAGCAAAGATCACCCAAGTAGGGCCAGCACCCGACAATCGAGCCGGCATCGTTAATACCAAGGGCATAGGCAGTAAAACTGAGAGGTGCAAAAACACCTTTGCTCAGGGTAAAGCCCGTCTGAGTACCATTGCCGTCAAAGTAGGATCCGACAATCGTGCCCGCATTATTAATGCCTACGGTATGGGTTTTGCTGGTACCTGGATAATCGATGGACGTATAGTTCCCCCCGCTCAGAGTAAAACCGTGCTCACCAGTCGCGTCCGCGTACCACCCGACAATCGTTCCTGTGTCATTTATGCCAAGGGCATAGGTTTTGGCGGCGCCCGGATAGTTGATGGATGTATAGAGTCCCTCACTCAGGAGAAAACCATGCCCTACCGTACTCCCACTCGTCTCCGCCCACCACCCGACTATCGTGCCTGCATTGTTAATACCAGTGACATAAGTTTCAGCGGCGGTTACCGTGCCTTCATGATAATTCAGAGGGGTAGAGTAGCTGCCTAAGTTATAATAACCATGGTAATTCCCTACACTGTCTTTGTAAAATCCGACAATCGCACCAACATCATTTTTATGAGTGATATTGGTAGAAGTGGCTCCAGAAACATCGACTGATGTATAGGATCCTCCGCTTAAGATAAAGCCATGAGTCCCGTGGGACCCGACAATCGTGCCGGCATTGTTAATGCCTTCGGAAATGTATCCAGAAGCTAGATTAGTATGTGTGTAAGTGTCCGCATGGGAGGTGCTCAAAGCTGCCATGGCAAGAATTATACCTATCATTGCTGTTAATATTCTTTTCATCGAGCGCCTCCAGGTATGTTTTTTTATGCTCTCTTCCGCGACCTGACTGAATTTGATGAAGTTACCGTGGTGCTTACAGGTTTGCTTAACTTACTTTATGGAAATAGTATCAAAAATGAAAAGCCGCCAAATGAATTCAATGTGAATATCACCTGGCGGCTCGGCCATCTTCGTCGTAGAAGACCCGTTGCTTTCCGTCCCCTTCTTACGGAGGGTTTAGCTTTATCGAGATGAGTAATATTTTAGAAGCTTATCACTGGTTTTTATAATTTTCAACTTGTGAAAGCTAACACACCTTCTGGGTGTGGGTTTTTGCATCACACTAAAACTGGGCACAAGCGAACGGGATCATTGACATAACACAGGGCACAGTAAAGGCCGAAAGAAAATTCTCTCGGCCTTTACTTTGTTTCTTTGGAGCATTCTGATCAACGTTCCGATTCATCGGTGGCGATACGCCATCCGCTGAACCGGTTGTTAGCTGTCCATTTTACGCCCCCCTGTGAGAAGTCCACAAAGACGTATATATTTCAATCAGGCAAGGTCGAAACGGTCAAGGTTCATTACCTTGCTCCACGCTGCCACAAAGTCATGCAGGAACTTCTCCTGGGAATCCCCGCTTCCGTACACTTCCGCCAGGGCCCGCAACTGGGAATTGGAGCCGAAGATCAGGTCGATACGGGTAGCGCTCCACTTGAGTTCGCCGTTTTGGCGGTCACGCCCCTCAAACAGGTCGCCGGTTTCCGAGGCAGCCTTCCAGGCAGTGCCCATGTCGAGCAGATTCACGAAGAAATCATTGGTGAGCACCCCTGGCCGCTTGGTGAATACACCATGTTGGGACTGTCCATAGTTGGCGTTCAAAACACGCATGCCGCCAAGTAGCACCGTCATCTCAGGGGCGGTCAGGGTCAGCAGTTGCGCCCGATCAACCAGCAGTTCCTCTGACGATACGGAGTATCTGGTTTTGAGATAATTACGGAACCCGTCCGCGGCCGGTTCGAGTACGGCAAACGCTTCCACGTCGGTTTGCTCCTGGGTTGCATCCGTGCGCCCAGGCGTGAAGGGAACGGTCACTGCCTGGCCGGCATTCTTGGCAGCCTGCTCGATAGCTGCGCATCCGCCCAGAACAATCAGGTCGGCAAGGGAAACACGCTTACCGCCTGTCTGCGCACTGTTGAACTCCTTTTGGACAGTTTCAAGGGTCTCCAGCACTGTCTTCAGCTGGGCTGGTTGGTTGACGTCCCAATCCTTCTGCGGCGCGAGACGAATGCGCGCGCCGTTCGCACCGCCGCGTTTGTCAGAACCGCGGAAGGTGGATGCCGATGCCCAGGCCGTCGAGACCAGTTGGGAGACAGACAGCCCTGAAGCGAGAATTTTGGCCTTGAGGGCAGCGATGTCCTGGCCATCGATCAATATATACGTGACTGCGGGAACCGGATCCTGCCACATGAGCTCCTCTGCCGGGACCTCTGGGCCGAGATAACGTGAGCGAGGACCCATGTCGCGGTGGGTCAGCTTGAACCAGGCACGGGCAAAGGCGTCCGCGAATTTCTCGGGGTTCTGCTGGTAATCCCGCGCAATCGGCTCGTAGATCGGGTCGAAGCGCAGGGAGAGGTCCGCCGTGGTCATCATTGGGCGGTGTTTCTTGGTAGGATCATGGGCATCAATCACCATGTCCTCATCGGCCACATCCTTGGCCAGCCATTGATTGGCCCCGGCCGGACTCTTGACCAGTTCCCACTCGTATTTGAACAGAACCTTCAGATAGCCCATGTCCCATGTGGTCGGGTTCGGTTTCCAGGCGCCCTCAATGCCGCTGCTGATCGTATCACCTCCGTTGCCGCTACCGAAGTTGCTCTTCCAGCCCAGACCCTGCTCCTCGATCGGGGCTGCTTCGGGCTCAGGCCCCACATGCGACGCATCGCCCGCGCCATGACACTTGCCAAAGGTGTGCCCGCCGGCGACGAGCGCGACGGTCTCTTCGTCATTCATGGCCATGCGTCCGAAGGTCTCCCGAACGTCGCGGCCAGAGGCGACCGGATCCGGGTTGCCATCCGGGCCTTCCGGGTTGACGTAGATCAGGCCCATCTGCACGGCGGCGAGGGGATTTTCCAGATCGCGGTCACCGGAATAGCGGCTCTTGGGCTTGTCGCTTGTAGCCAGCCACTCAGCCTCTGCCCCCCAGTAAATATCCTCTTCCGGCTCCCAGATATCTTCGCGCCCGCCACCAAAACCAAAGGTCTTGAACCCCATGGACTCGAGAGCGCAGTTACCGGCCAGGATCATCAAGTCGGCCCAGGAGATTTTCCTGCCGTATTTCTGCTTGACCGGCCAGAGCAGACGGCGCGCTTTGTCCAGGTTGACGTTGTCCGGCCAGCTGTTGAGCGGCGCAAATCGTTGGGAGCCGGATCCCGCCCCACCGCGTCCGTCGCCAGTGCGGTAGGTGCCTGCGCTGTGCCACGCCATGCGGATAAAGAGTCCCCCGTAGTGACCGTAATCAGCCGGCCACCATTCCTGGGAGTCGGTCATCAGCGCATAGAGGTCCTTCTTCAGTGCACCCAGGTTGAGTTTCTTGAACTCCTCTGAGTAGTTGAACTCCTCGCCCATCGGATTGCCCATGGGAGGGTTCTGATGGAGAATTTTCAGGTTCAGCTGATTCGGCCACCAGTCCCGGTTCGACGTGCCACTGCTGGCTGTTGGCTTGACAACGTTACCTGTTACCGGGCATTTACTCTCTTTACTCATCTCTGATCTCCTTTCCTTTCAGATGTTTGTATGTATTCAACTTTCTTCGGGCACTTTGTTGTCATCCATCAAAGCTGTGATAAATCCCTCCCCTCCTTTCACGTCTGGTAAATGTGCATCCGTTGCACTCAGATATAACAATTCCGCAAAAGCTCAACCTTTGGTGACAGCCCTTTCTTGTCTGGCATTTATACTAAATAAGAAATATACTTATTTCCAGTTGTCGTCAACAAGCAATTTAAACTAACAAATAAATTTTCTTATTTTGACGCGTATTTGATATAGTACGTCAAGTGTACTGCAGTCGGGGCAATGCACAACCAAAGCCCCATAACTAACCGGCACCGCTTGACATCAGGATAAAAATAGGTGAATTTGAAACGAGAGAACGGTTTTGGAGTAAGAGGATATCAGGATAAAAAGATGAAAACTAACAGCAAACACAACAACAGAGAGTCAATGATCAACGGCTTTGTGCAGGCCTTCCGTGAATCGGGTTTAAAGGTCACCCACCAACGGATCGAGATTTACCGGGAGCTTCTGGAGAGTCACGACCATCCCTCCGCGGAATTGCTGCACAAGCGGCTGTCCGAAAAGTTGCCCACCATCTCCCTGGATACGATCTACCGCACCCTGGCGACCCTTGAGCAGCATGGCCTGGTTTCCCGTATCCAGACAGCGGGAAGCCTGGCCCGCTTTGAAGCGGTCACCACC
>JACAAY010000090.1 GCA_013377095.1 Desulfuromonadales bacterium | reverse complement strand
CCAAAAGTCGTCCGGGTATCATTTTGCCTATTGACGGACGGGGGCCTTATAAGGGTTAGGTGCCCATCTCCCGATGCTTGCGTGCGTAGGTAAGTTTAGCGGTATCTACTTTGCTCAACCTACTCTCTCTTGGTTCTAAGAGAATTATGACCTGATCCCATTGTTTTGCTGTGAAAGCCTTTTCAGCATTACGGGATGCACGGATATCATCTTGAGCTTTCGTTAAAGAAAGTCTTTGCTTACTCAAGTCATCCCACAACAATTTATCTCCAGCGAAGAATCTGCTACCACAATCCCGAAGGACTTGTGTCAGGTTTTCAAATTCGGCTTGAAGTTGCTGGACATCATGCATAGCCTCATACAAGTTGTGTTGGCGTCTTGGGAAGTCGCCGACTCGTTCAAGTCTGTATAATTCATAAATTGAATAATTCGTCTTCTTGTTTTCTCCAACGCCTATGTACAGATCTAATTCAAGTCTTAATGGCGCAACACTCAAGGTTACAAATAGTTCTAAATCACGCGGTTTATTCAATGTCGGGGCTTCGGCATAGGTGGCAGTTCCAAAAACCCATTCATCGACTACTCTTCTATCGACAGAACGAAACGAATATTCAGACTCCATGAAACTCATCGCGTTTCGCTCGGCTTCATAAAATATTTCAGAGAAATTGGTATTCATTCTTCCTCGCCTAACTCGTAATTGACCAGACCTGGCCAACACCCCAAATGGAACATTTAACCCATGATCATGAAAACGTGCCTATCCATCTAAAATCCGCGCAAAAAAAGGAACAGAAAACTTCATTTCTCTGCTCCTTATCTCAGTTGGATATTACCCGCCATCCCCTTCGCCTTAACTCTTCTTTGAGCCTGGCCCCCTTGAGCCGCTCGCCGCTGTTATTTTGCCCACCACGCCCTCGCTCAAAGCCTCATACCCTGAGATCATTTCCATGATGTTTTGGCGATGCCGTTCGTCAAGTTTACGAAAACGGCGCAGCAGATCCTGCTCGTCAGGTGCCAGATGTTCGATTGCTTCTGCATGATTGGACTCAATGATTATTGCTTTGTCGTTCTCAAAAACTGAGACAGAAAGGCCTAAGGCCTCAGCAATCTTCACCATGGTATCCCAGCGAGGATTCTGTGTTTTACCGCTTACGATTTCGGAAATGCGCGCCTGAGACACCCCAGATCTACGCGAAACCTCAGCAGGTGTGACTTTGTGAGCTTTAAAAATGTCAGAAATCACATCAGATAATTTTGGCATAGTTCCGTTTTCGTAATTTATTTATTGACAGCTTACGATTTCGTAAGTAAATTTACTTCATGGTCGATACACAAAAAGGAAACGCGTTTATCAGGACACAAGGGAAAACACCCCCATGATCCCAACACGTTCCAACAACAACCGAAAAAACGACCCGATTACAGATTAATGAATGCACAAAAGTAAAATCAAATCAGAAGTATCACAACACGGGGGCTTTGTCATGCTGATTGTTGATTTTTCTGCAACCCGCGCACGCCTGGAAGAGCGCTGCATAAACCTGAACAAGGTGGCCCGAAAATACGGGATCAAGGAACGGTCCCTTCACATGTTCGTCCAGGGCCGTTTCTTCGGCCAAAGCGGGTGCGGCGTGTGCGGGCAGATGGAGCAGGCCCTGATCGCCATGGACCTGCTGGTATTTGAGGCGGCCGGGGAAGAGCGCCAAGAGGCGGAGACACCCGCCAAAGCCGCTTAGAATAAGCATCTGGCCCATACAACCACTAGACCCATTCTTTTAATATTACAAACGAAGGCGGGTGTGTAATGAACACATACGACGCGATTCGGCGATCCATTTCGGGCAAGACCGTCCTGCATGCCAAGGAACTGCACGTATCAACCAGCCTGCTGTACAAGTGGCAGGAACCTTCCACCGATTTTACGGATTCCGGCGCGTTCAACCCGCTGGACCGCATCGAAAAGATCATCAAGACCAGCCTGGAGCTGAACACGGCGCGAGAAGACGCGCTGGCGCCGGTGCAATTCCTGGCGGACCGCTTCAACTGCCTGCTGATCCCCCTTCCCGAACAATCCCCTACCCTGAAAAACATGCATTCACAATTGGCCGTCCTGGTGAAGGAGTTCAGCCACCTGATGGAGGGTACGGCCCGGGCCATGGAGGATGGCCGGATTACCGCCGAGGAGCTGCGGGCCATAGACCGGGAGGCGGCGCACCTGCACCATCACCTGGGCCTGTTCGTTCAGATCGCCGCGGGGGTAACGGTTAAGTGAACAAGACCCTGGAAGCCATACGGGAGAGCAACCGGCTTACCGGCAATTCAAACAGTAGGAGTGCTGACGGTTGGTGAATTCAGGGGACTGATTAACGAGTATCAAACCTGCCTGTACTGGCTCAATAAAATTGCTTTCGAGGCAGGGGCGTGGTTTATGATGCCGACCGGGATTCCAAAGCTGGTCAGCCGCCAGAAAACCGCTCCTGTAAAAGCCATACATGCCTGCATCGCTAATGAAAACGGAATCCGTTCCCTCATCCAGGGCCGCACAGCCTTAACCGATGTCATCGATCTGATTACCGTGCTCTATAACCGTGACTGGAGCCAGTCCAAGAGCGACAAAGCCTACAACGGAGCTACACCTCCGGTCGGAGGCGGGACGCGAGAACGCCCTGAACTTTTTCAGTTTGATTTCATAACCGACAACGTAACCGCCATGGCTCTCCGCAACCTCTATCTGGCTCTGCAGCAAACGCGTCATATCATTGCCGAGTTCGACAGCTGGGTCGATCAGGCTGATATTGAGTCGGGAGATACAATCACGCTGGAGTTTTTGGACAACCTTACCGGGATCGTCATCCCCTGCGAACAGTCTCCAGGCAATTTCAACCAGGCGGACAACATAAAATTAACAGTATTGATTTGAGGAGAATCGAGATGAAACGATATGTCGGAATTTTGTTGGTGTGGACGTTCTGTGTGTTTCCCATGCTGTCTCAGGCTGCCACGAGTATCACCACTCGGGCAGGGGTGGGTCGATCGCTGACCTGGACTGAGATGGACGGGAACTTCAGCAATCTCCGTACTGCCATTGACACAAACTCCGCCAACCTGGGGGCCAGCCTGGCCACTCTGCTGCAATCCCAGACCGCCGGTACGCTCGGTTATCAAACCGTGGCGGCCATGAACGCCGACCTGGCGCACCCGGCAAATACCATCGCCCTGGTAACCAACGATCCGACCAGCACAAATAACACCTACTGGATCAAGCTGGGCGCATCCGGAACCGGCAGTTGGCAGAAATCGTCTCAACCGGCCGCCATACCCTTGGTCAACGCCAGCTTGTACGCCGATTTTGCAACGGCGGTATCTGCCCAGGGTACCACTATGACCACCCTGGTCGTATCCGCTTCCATGCCGGTCACAACGGCCGTCAGCGTACCTACCACCATCAATCTGATGTTTGTGGGAACGGGATCGCTGTCTCTGTCCGGATCGGGAGCGGTAACCGGTCTCAAAGAGTCCCGGCCCGAATGGTTCGGAGCGGTCGGCAATGGCATCGCCGATGATGCCGCCGCCGTGCAGAATGCCATCAATGCCTCACGGCGCGCCGTCTTGAGCAAAAACTATCTGCACTCCAAAACCCTGTACATCATCAACGACTATCAGGAGGTAGTCACCGAGGGAACGGGAATGCTGACCTCTGCAACTACGCTGACTGGATATACGCCACTGATCGGAGTGGTGTTCCCCTCATCCATAGTAGTCTATCAGGCCAATTACGTTAAAATCATCGGCATCCGTATTGATCAGACCCAGCTGACCACCGCCAATTGCGACGGGGTACTCTTTTACAAAAACAGCACCAACGGGATTATCAGCCATTCGCGGATCGTCTCGAGCAAGGGTAACGCCATCCATTTTTATGACGGCTGCAATGATGCCCAGATATCGAAAAACTACATAATCGGCAGCACCCTGGATGGCATTTTATTCCAGGCGCGCTCCTACCGCGCGGTAATCTCTGACAACATTGTCCGCAATAACGCAATCGTACCTATTGAGATTGAGGGGAGGATCGGCACGGCAGACACCGACCTGCAGCCCTGTACCGATGTAGTGGTCACGGGCAATGTCATCAGTAACGATACGTTTTACGGGAATCAGGGGATTATGATCGACTGGTCCAGCGGAGTGGTGGTTTCGGGGAATACCCTCAAAAACGTACTCGGGGTACAATGTATCGGGGCGTCAAACACATCCATCTCGCACAATACCTTCGAAGAGTGCTGGAACCTGGCGGTATTTTCTGCCGAAGGCTTTACCAGCCAGGTCACCAGCAAAAACATTGTGGTCGACGCAAACGTTTTTAATCTGTCGGCATATCCCGGTTCTCCCCGGTGGAACGGGGTCATCACCCTGGATGCGGTTGACGGGGCAACCGTCAGTAACAACACCATGAAAATTGCCAACCTCACCGGCATCGCAATCAGACGGACTGCTACAGCCCAAAATATAGCCGTCCGTAACAATACTACCGTGGGCATCCCGCTGTTTGTTTCAACAGCCAACAACATGGTGATTTCGGGCAACACCATTCAATCCCCCTTTGGAGCGCCCATTTTGACCTTCCCCACCGGCAACCTGAGCAACCTGGTGTTTACGGATAATACCATTGATCAGAACAACACGATTTCTTTCAACAACGCCGCGTCTACCATCACAAATCTCAATTTCTCACGCAATACATTCAAGGCCCTATCCCAAGCAGTGGGTGTCTTTTTCCAGAACGTCACCCTGGTCCGGGCTACAGTCTCGAACAATATTTTTTACGACACCGCCTACACGCCATTGCATTTTGACGTTTCCATCACCGCTGGGGCAGACAGCATCGTTTCCAACAACATCGCAAAGGGGGCCTGGCTGGGAGGGAAAGCGTTTACCAACGTGGGGAACTACTTTTAGTTGCACGCGCAATTGGCGGAAATAAGAGATGCGAGGCGATGCGAGGCCAGATACAGAAACAGGGGGCTACGAAATCTCGTAACCCCCTGTTTTTATGGTCGGTGCGACTGGATTCGAACCAGCGACCACTAGACCCCCAGTCTTTGCAAAGCATTACTCATGACTACCCACAACAGCCCAATTGCCTTTCTAACCTACTGTTTTTTAAGTAATTAGCAATGTTTATCTGTTCACAGCTACCCACTATAACTCACTACTACCAAACACATTTTAGTCCCTGACTAGTCCCTGGCAACCATCATTCATTACCTTCATTATATTTACAGAATGATTCGCTTCCTTGTTTTTGGAGTGGATTGACCTTTTCAAACTCAGGCTAATATTATATTGAAGAGATGTTTTTTGAGGATCTCATGTTACTGATCACTGATATGGAGAAAACTCAGTTATACCCAAGTACACATGTCTTTACAGCACCGAAAGCACATAACAGCCGCTGAAATCACCGATGAACCCCAAGTGCTTAGCCAGTGCCGTTAAACCAAATCCGATTCTGGAAAAAAGCTCGGATGACCATTGTGCCCGTAAAGATAGTTCGAGTTTCTGGAATGTTCTGGGAGTACTTTTAATGCAAGATCTTCAAATGTATGTATGCAGTCATCGTTTATCATGGCTTTTATTTCACTGAAATGATGGTTCCTTGTTCTTTCATCAATTTTGCAAGACCAATCATTTTTCTGAATTCCGTCGCGTAGGTTTCAGGGACTCCGACATCCTTGCAGAAAGTTATGGCGTCAAATCCTTTCAGTTTCTCTGCGTTTACAAGCACCAAGTAATGAAACATGGCAATCTTCTGGCCGGTGTCTGCGGCCACTCGGATTTTTCTTGTTATTTCCTCGATCATCTAATTTTCCTTTTTGTGGCCAACGGGGTGCCCGGTTCACCGGCCTCAAGGCCGCGTGCAACAGGCTGGGTTAACGGGGCTGAGGCTGACCCGCCCTCGGCGGGTCTTGCCGATGGTTGGGAGTACCTCTCTGTTAGACCACTACTATGCTTCGCTTTAATTCATCGATTGAAAGCACCCTCTCTCTTTTGCGATGAACTATTCTGTGACAATTTGAGCAAAGAACGGCCATATCCGTTTGTGGATTGATTCTGGTATTACCACCAAGTTCACTTACAGGTTTAATATGATGTACCTCAATATAATCTTTTCCGTATTCACCATACTTTTTTTCAAAATCGAACCCGCAAGCAACACAGGTAGTTCCATGCAACGTAATGGCTTTTGCTCTTAGCCTGGGATCTCTTTCATAATAGCTGCTATATCGTTCTCGCTGTTGACCCTCAAAATGTTCTTCTTCAAATCTCATTGATTCTAATTCGCGCTCTACCAATGATTGAACATTCGTCAATTTTTGTTCCTCGACAGACACCCTTCTTATAATGGTTTTTGGTTCATGATTAACAGCTGCGGATGGAGATTTATTTAACAAACGAAACCTGCCCCTATCAATTTTTTCGAAAATCGGTTTCTTTTTATATTTATTTTCCTGAGGGCAATGTTCTTGAATAATTACTTGGATAGTTTCTCTAAAACTTGTGGCATCTTTATAATTGTCTGGCACTCCGCCTAAATTTTTCTCAATTCTATCCTTTATTTGAGTAGATTGCGCCTCGCCACCTAAATCTCTAAGTGCTGTCACTACATCTTCCAATGAAACGCTTTTCCGCATATTCGTTACTCCTTTTTACGCGACCAACGGGCTTGGCTTTGACCCGCTGCTGGCGGGTCGTAAGCCGTGCTGGGACTTCGGTTCATTCAATTTTTTGAGCTTTGGAGCCGCGACCCTATTTATTCCTTGTCTGATTCAGAAACCAAGGCTTTAAGTCTTCTATTGAATGTTTCCAATATCTCAGGGGTCTCTATAGTGGTAATATGGCAGGTATTCTCAATGACAATCATCATACATTCGATAACCATAATGAACAAAGCATCAATGTCATTATCACTGGACCACCACTTAAGTTCCTTAATAATGCCATTTTCGTCAAGGATAAGATATTCTTCCAGGTCACTAGGACTTGAATGAACGGCACCACTGAGGTGAGCATATGCTGTAAGATAAAAGTTATGCAATCCTGCTCGCTTCGCCCATTCCTCTACCTGGGCTGAATTCTTTAGCCCAAGAGCGGCTTTTTCATTTTCAAGTTCAGCAGCACGGTCAAGATGAATTTGCTTGCTGAATTCAGGGCCTCCAAGCTTTTGCAACTTTCTGAATGACTTCAGTTTGTGGATAGTGTCAGATTGTGCATATTCTTGAGCGTGTGACTTGTCCTTGGATATGGCAACAAGTTGAAAAACGACTTCCAGCATGCATCTTGCCAGCATTCTGCCGGGGGTCATCATTCCCCGTTCTGCCATTAGCACTGCACCTTGGAAAGTGTGGAGAGCACGGATGAACATGGCAGCGACGAGGGTCTCCTGGGGTTCATCATCATGGACATCCAGAGAGGTCATGACCTTTATGGCAAATGCGTTTATGTCGTTGACCAAGGCAAACCATTCAGGGTAAAGACGGTGGCATTCCACCACCCATTCCTGAAGGCCGGGGTCGAGGAAGCCGTTAGGAAAAATGTAATCTTCAACAGACATGTTTTATTCTCTCCGTATTACTCGGCTGATCAACGTAAAACCTTTTTCAATCTTACTTTTCCAACTCGTATTTGACCTGATCCGGCCAACCCCCCAAATGGAACATTTAGACTGTGATTATGAAATTGTTTGCTGCGATTCCGCATAAATCAGTACAATTCATCCATTTCAAATTAACCCATCAAAGGCCTTCATCCGGCACAGGCGCCGCCCCTGTGACATCCGGACATTAAAAATCAACTCCTTAACACAAATCACATAAAAATACACTAAGCCAATATCACAACTGGCCCTTTTCCGCTAGCCCGGAAAGGGTCTTTTTCTTTAAAGCCCTTCACAAATGTCTTCTCGCCTCGCTTTGATACATTCCCTTGCCATGTAATACGCCTGTTCACGGTTTTGGGTTCAAGGTTCTTGGTTTAACCAAGAACTACTAACCCAGGACCTTGAACAATCAAAAGGGGAGATCCCAAGAAATTTACCCGACAGATCGACACCATCGTCATCCATTGCAGTGATTCACCCAACGGCCGCAACGACAAGGCCAAAGACATCGACGCAAGCGTGGCTTGCATTGACTGACTTCTGGCGGTTTAAAAAGGGCTTTACCGGAAATGATGTCTTTTAAAACATTTTATATGGCAACTAATGGTGCCAGAGCAATCGCCGCGTTACAATTTGCTGTGGATTGGGTAAATGGAAAAAAGTTGAAAATGAAGGATAGCAGAAAAGATTGGTGCGGAGGATGAATTGTTGGCAAAAGCTATTGAGTCATATTTAGGCATTACAGGTTGAGCCAAAAATACCGAAGAATAACAAAAAGTTAATATATTTAGTCCCTGAACTAGTCCCTGGACAAAAAAACAGCCACTCAGGAAATCTCCTAAGTGGCTGTTTTTATGGTCGGTGCGACTGGATTCGAACCAGCGACCACTAGACCCCCAGTCTAGTGCGCTACCAGGCTGCGCTACGCACCGATACACTCTTACAGCTGACACCGTAATGCCAGCAATTCTGCTTTTATTTCCTTTAAGAGTAAACTCTGGTCCCGAGACGTATCTTGAGGAGACTCATTCTTAAAAAAGTTCTTGCCACGCCCTGACAATCGTTTCTTGACACCCTCAAGGGTGTATTTTTCAGTATACAGAAGTCGTTTTACTTCTTGGAGTATCTCAACTTCCTTTTTGGTGTAGAGACGTTGGCCGGTACTGCTTTTGTCCGGTTTCAGAAACGAAAACTCACCTTCCCAGAAGCGCAGAACAGATGTTCTAACGCCAAGCAACTGCGCAACTTCACCGATCTTGTAGTACATCTTATCGGGAAAGCTGGTATTCATGAACGCGTACTTTTATGCAGCCTCGTCTTCGACATTGATGGCATTTTTAAGTACCTGACTAGGCTTGAACGTCAAAATTCGACGCGCTGCAATGGTTATAGTCTCACCGGTCTGAGGGTTGCGACCCCTGCGATCAGCCTTTTGCTTGACAACAAAGTTGCCGAAGCCAGCAATTTTAATTTTTTCGCCCGTTTCCAGTGTATTTTTAATTATACTGAAAACAGATTCCACCATTTCAGCGGACTCTTTTTTTGAGAAACCAATTTTCTGGTGAATTCGTTCGACGATGTCAGCTTTGGTCATAACAACCTCAATCGGATGTTTTTCGTTAGACTTACAAAAGGAAAATTTTTATAACACGGGCCAATCTATTTCGCAACAGGTTTTTATCTTATTGATACTTTTACCTTATTAACGAGGCTGTCAAGTATTTTTGTATGAATGACGCCAATTTCTTCATCCGAGAGTGTACGTTCATAGGAGCGGTAACGGACACGAACAGCTATGCTCTTGCATCCCTCGGGGATGCCGGTTCCCCGATAGACATCAAAGATCTCCACCTGTTCAATTTCGCTAGCCTTTACACCCTTGATACACTCAATAATGCACTCAGAGGGGATTTCTTCAGACACCAGCAGGGCAATATCACGGTAGCTGTCAGGATATCGGGACGGGACGGTAATACCGGGCTGCAGCTTGACATAGTTTAACAGTTTCTCGAAGTCGAGCTCAAAACAGTACACCGGTTTTTCGAGACCGAAAGTCTCCTGTACCGTGGGATGAATCTCACCAAGCGAACCGATTCGATTCCGTCCAACCATGATACTGCATGATTTTCCCGGATGATAGTACGGTTCAGGACTATCAGCAACCCATTTAACACCCTCAACGCAAATAAGTTCCAGAATGTTCTCAATTATTCCCTTGGCATCATAAAAATCAACCGCATCAGGAGAATGGCACCACCCTGCCCGTTCACGGGAACCTGTCAAAGCACCGGTGAGCAAGACCGGCTCATGGGGCATTTCATCTCCAGCATTTGGGAGATATACCCGCCGCATCTCAAACAGCCTGAGATCAAGGGAACGAAAATTAATATTGCGGGCAACCGTTTCCAGAACCCCTGGCAGAAGACTGGTACGCATGACCGCATGTTCCTCGATCAAAGGATTGGAAAGCTTGATAACTGCGCGACGGGGATCATCGACTGGAAGCATCAGTTTATCAGCAGCATCAAAGCCAGTGAAACTGTAGTTGATGATCTCGTTCATGCCATGGGCCACCAGAATATCGCGTACGCTGCGCTCCAGACGTTGGTGCGGCGTGGCTCGATCGGAATTGATTCCGGCAATGGGCATGCTTGTTGGGATCTTGTCAAAACCATTCAAACGGGCAATTTCTTCCACCAGGTCAATCTCGCGTTCAATATCGACGCGATAGGACGGCGCAATAACTTCCAGATTTCCATCGGCCAGCTGACGAACCGTAAATTGCAGACCGGAAAGAATCTTGACCATTTCGGCAGTTGACAACTCAATGCCGATCAAGTCATTGGCCCGTTGCGGCCGAAACGCGATTGTCATCGGTTCGACTTTTCCGTTATAGACATCCAACGAACCGCGTGCAACAGTACCGCCGGCAAGTTCAGCCATCAGCCCAGCGGCGCGGTCGAGTGCGCGCAGGATGCCCCCCACATCGATGCCACGTTCAAATCGATGGGACGATTCGGTATGCAACCCAAGTCGTTTGCTGGTTGCCCGGATGGCAGACGGCTTGAAGGCTGCACTTTCCAGCAGCACAGCGGTTGTTACCGCTGATATCTCGGAATTTTGCCCACCCATCACACCTGCCAGCGCAACGGGACGTTCACCATCACAGATAACCAGATCGTTGGCAATAAGAGTGCGCTGCTGACCGTCCAGCGTGGTAAACGTCTCTCCCTCACCGGCACGACGCACAATGATCCGCTGACCGGCCAACAGGTCGCAATCAAAGGCGTGCAGCGGCTGTCCCGTTTCCATCATCACCAGATTGGTGATATCAACAACGTTGTTGATCGAGCGAATACCAATAGCGTTCAGTCGTTTCACAAGCCATTCCGGCGAAGGGGCGATGACACAACCGGAGATATACCGTGCTGCATAACGTGGACACAAATCCGCATCTTCCACGGTAACCTGTATTTTGCTGCCGACATCCTCCACACCTTCATGAATGGTTGCTGGAGGAGTGATGATTGTCGTGCCCAACTTGGCGGCAATTTCACGGGCGATCCCGACCACACTCAGACAATCGGCGCGGTTGGGAGTCAGACCGACTTCATAGAGCGTGTCCTTAAGACCCAGGGCCTCAAAAACAGGCTGTCCAGGCGTCAGACCGGGCGGCAGAATCATGATCCCGGCGCTGTCCTCGGCCAACCCCAACTCCTTCTCGGAACAGAGCATACCATAGGATTCTTCACCACGAATCTTGGAGCGTTTTATTTTAAAATCGCCGGGCAAAACGGCACCGATGCGCGCAAGTGCAACCGTATCACCGGCTGAAAAGTTCTGTGCCCCACAGACGATATCCAGCAGCTCACCGCCAGCATTCACCTTGCAGAGGGAGAGCTTGTCAGCATTGGGATGTTGTCGCTTTTCCTCAACAACAGCCACGACAACCTCATCCATGCCAGAGCCAAGTTTCTGCATTCCCTCAACTTCAAGGCCAAGCATTGTCAGAAGATCGGCAAGCTGATCAGGAGAGAGATCAAAATCAACAAATTCCTTGAGCCAGTTATAGGTTACATTCATATCAGGGCACCACAGTTATGGTTTGAATTCGCGAATTGCGTTCATGGGGTTGAAAGGCAACAAAAAAAACAAGCTCACACCTTCAGCAAAAGTTCAGAATACTTTTCAGAATTGGCTCAGAAAGCGGACATCGTTCTCGAAGAGCAGACGCATGTCACTGATGCCGTATTTCAGCATGGCGATACGTTCAATCCCCATTCCAAAAGCAAAACCTGAGATATCCTCGGCATCGTAACCGACATGACGGTACACTTCCGGGTCAACCATACCGGCACCGAGAATTTCCAGCCATCCGCTGTTTTTGCAGACCCGACACCCTTTTCCGCCACAGATAACGCAGGCAATATCAACTTCCGCCGAGGGTTCGGTAAAGGGGAAAAAACTGGGACGAAGCCGAACGCCGGTTTTCTGGCCAAAGAGCTGATTGGTGAATATGGTCAGAATGCCTTTGAGGTCACCGAAACTGATGCCTCTGTCCACCATGAGTCCCTCAATCTGATGGAACATGGGTGAATGGGTAGCGTCGGAATCGCACCGGTAAACGGTTCCCGGAGCAATAATACGCAGAGGAGGTTTCTGCTTGAGCATGCTGCGGATCTGGACCGGCGATGTATGGGTGCGCAGCAGCAGGTTGTTGTCGACAAAAAACGTGTCCTGCATATCCCGGGCTGGGTGTTCAGGCGGAAAATTGAGCGCCTCGAAGTTATACCAGTCATGCTCGATTTCCGGTCCCTCGGCAACGGAAAAGCCAAGTCCGGCAAAGATATCGCTGACCTCTTCGATAACCAGTGTAATGGGGTGTTTGCTGCCACAGGCCACCCTACGACCGGGGAGCGTTACATCAATTCGCTCGGACTGAAGGCGTTCCATCTTTGCCTTTTCACGGGCGGCTGTCAACACGGCTTCAAGACTCGATTCAATCTCATCTCGAATGGTATTGACCAACTGGCCGACAACCGGGCGTTCGTCGGCAGACAATTTTCCCAGGCCCTTCATGAGAGCAGTCAGTTCGCCCTTGCGACCGAGGAACCTGATCCGTACGTTCTGAAGCGCATCTTCGCTCGAAGCCTCGCCAATAGCCAGAAGCGCATCACTTCTCAATTGTTCAAGCTGTTCCCGCATGGTGTTTACCCTTAAAAAAAGGGAACGGGAGTGTTTCATCCCATTCCCCATTGTTTGTTATACCCAGCGCGTACCGAGCTAGATACTGGCTTTGGCAACCCCGGCAATTTCCGAGAATCCCGTGGGATCGGAGACGGCAATATCGGCAAGGACCTTACGGTCAATTTCCACATTTGCTTTCTTTAAACCGAAAATGAACTTGCTGTAGCTAAGTCCGTTCAGTCGTGAGGCAGCATTGATACGGGTAATCCAAAGGCTACGGAAATCACGCTTTTTTACGCGACGGTCGCGGAAAGCGTAATTGAGCGCCCGATCAACCGCTTCGGTAGCACTGCGGAAAAGTTTACTTCTGGCGCCCCGATAACCTTTTGCAAGCTTGAGAACCTTGTTGCGCCTGCGTCTCGCTTTAAAACCTCTTTTTACACGTGCCATGTCCTACTCCTTGATCATGAAATTTGCCCGATCCACAAGGGGAGACCTTCCTCGTGGTTCTTGGCGTTGCCCGCTATTTATACGGGATGAGACGACAAATATTTTTCTGATCCACATCCGACACCATGGAACCGCCACGCAGGTTACGTTTGCGTTTGCGGGACTTGCAGGTCAGAATATGGCTCGTAAATGCGCTACCGCGTTTAACGCGTCCGGATGCGGATTTTTTAAACCTCTTTGCTGCGCCACGGTTTGTTTTCATTTTAGGCATAATAGCTTCTCCTTCTGTATAAAATAAAACTATCTGAAACTAGGTAACTTTTTTTACTTTTGGCGCAACGATCATGTACATGTTACGACCATCCACCCGCGGTTGCGATTCTATAACCGCGATATCTTCAAGTTCTGCTGCAAAACGTTGAATGACAGCACGTCCAATATCCATATGGGTGATCTCTCTCCCACGAAAAACGAGTGTCACCTTGGCTTTGTTTCCTTCTTCAAGAAAACGCCTCACATGCTTAACCTTAAACATCAGGTCATGATCATCGGTCTTAGGCCGCAGCTTGATCTCCTTGACCTCAACATGAACCTGTTTTTTTCTGGCTTCCTGCAACTTCTTGCTCTGCTGATACTTGAACTTGCCATAGTCCATAATACGACAAACAGGAGGGACCGCAGTGGGTGATACCTCGACAAGGTCCAGTTGCTGCTGTTCCGCCAGTTCGAGCGCCTTGGATGTCGGAATGACACCGAGCTGTTCGCTATCTGGTCCGATGACTCGGACTTCCGTTGCGCGGATGGCATTATTGATGTTTACGGTCGGTTTTGCTATGGCTACACCTCCTGGGTGAAAACTCAGACGTCAGTTACTTCGTACACACGTCTACATGAACTTTTTTACTTCAGCTTCAACGAATGTAACGAAATCAGCCGGGGGCATGGCGTAAAGATTCTTGCCGTCACGATAGCGCGGCGTAACCGTGCCCAGCTCCATTTCCTTTTCACCGATAACAAGCATGTAGGGTATTTTTTGAAGTTGGGCTTCACGAATCTTGAAGCTCAACTTTTCATTACGGAAATCGCTCTGCACCCGGATGCCGGCTTCCCTTAACTGCGCCAGCACATCCTGAGCATAGGGGATATGATTATCGGTAACGGTCAGGAGTATGGCCTGTACCGGTGAGAGCCAGAGGGGAAAACTGCCCGCGTAATGCTCTATCAAAACACCGACAAAACGCTCAATGGCGCCCAGAATGACCCTGTGAACCATTACAGGGCGTTTTTTCTCTCCATCCGGCGCAATGTAATGAAGTTCAAAACGTTCAGGCAACGTAAAATCGCACTGGATAGTAGCACACTGCCAGCGCCTGTCAAGCGCGTCTTTTAGCTTGATATCAATCTTGGGGCCGTAAAAAGCGCCATCGCCTTCATTAATCTCATAGGGGCGTCCGGTGTCCTTGAGAGCCGAAAGGAGTGCGTTTGTGGCCAACTCCCAGGCGGAATCATCACCAATTGATTTTTCCGGACGGGTCGAAAGCTCCATTTCATATTCAAAGCCAAAGATTGCCATTATATCGCTGACAAACGTGAGAACACCCTTGATTTCGCCATCGAGCTGTTCAGGTGTACAGAGGATATGGGCGTCATCCTGGGTAAAGCCGCGCACCCTTAAAAGGCCGTGCAGTACGCCAGCCCGTTCGTGGCGATGCACCGTCCCCAATTCAAAGTAACGTAGCGGAAGGTCGCGGTAACTCCTGAGGTGGGACTTATAGATCATCATATGGGCAAGGCAGTTCATCGGCTTGATGCCGTAGCTCTGCTCATCTACTTCGGTGAAGTACATGTTTTCGCGATAGTTTTCGTAATGGCCTGAACGTTGCCAGAGTTCTTTCTTGAGAATCTGGGGACCAAGGACGATATCATATCCACGCTTGAGGTGTTCACGACGCTCAAAATCTTCGAGTATCGTGCGCAGCATGGCCCCCTTTGGGTGCCAGATCACCAGACCAGCGCCCACATCGTCGGAAAAGGAAAACAGGTCCAGTTCTTTACCAAGTTTGCGGTGGTCGCGACGCTTGGCTTCCTCAAGACGGCTCAGATACGCCTCAAGTTCCTTTTTATCAACAAAAGCAGTGCCGTAGATCCGCTGCAACATCCGGTTTTTCTCATCGCCACGCCAATATGCGCCAGCAATGGAAAGCAGTTTGAACGCCTTGATGCGCGCAGTGGATGGCAGATGAGGACCACGGCACAAATCGGCAAAATCGCCCTGGCTGTAGACGGATACCGTATCAACGTTAAGGTCATTGATCAATTCAACTTTATAGCTTTCGCCCATGCCGCTAAACAGAGCCACAGCGTCTGCACTGGATAACACCCGGCGCTCGATTTTCTGATTTGTTGCGGCCAGCTTCGACATTCTGGCTTCAATCCGTTCCAGATCTTCAGGAGTAAAGGGGGTGTCCATGTCGAAATCGTAGTAAAAACCATTTTCGATGGCAGGACCGATGGTAACTTTTGCCTTGGGAAAAAGTTCCTTGACCGCCTGAGCCATAAGATGGGCTGCGGAATGGCGGATAATATTCAGCGCTTCCGGACTTTTCTCGGTGACAATTTCCACCATGCATCCGTCACTGATCGGTGTAGTCAGATCAACCAATTCTCCGGCAACCTTTCCGGCAATGGCAGCCTTGGCAAGACCGGCGCCAATTGAACCGGCCAAATCCGCAACAGTCGAGCCGGAAGGAAGCTCACGCTTCGAACCGTCCGGCAATGTAATCGCTATTGTTGACATCGGAGTCCCTGATGAACCTTTTCGCCGTAGCCGGCACGCATGCCATAACGGGCGTCTGCACTACAAAAACATGATAACATCTCTTCGAAACAGAAAAGGCATCGAACCTATCGATGCCCCGACACTGCTTGCTGCTTAATGGTAGGCGCGGGCGGTCTCGAACCGCCGACCTCTACCGTGTCAAGGTAGCGCTCTCCCCCTGAGCTACGCGCCTGTACCAAAGCGAATGAGTAATAACAGTAATCATTCCGTGTTGTCAAGCGGTTTTATTGCTTTTTCCAGGCGTACAACGTTCTCCACATGCATCGTCTGGGGAAACATGTCAACCGGCTGGACCGCACTACAGACATATCCCAAGCTTTTCAACACATTAAGATCGCGGGCCAAACTCTGGGGTGAGCAGGAAACATAAATCAGTGTACGCGGCTCAAGGGCAGCAACCCGGCGTAATACAGACTCATCACACCCTTTGCGAGGAGGATTTAGCACCACCACATCCACCCGCTCTTCCTGCTCGGCAAGCTCCTCCAACTGTTCAGCCACATCTCCCGACTCAAAGGTGCAGTTGCCAATACCGTTCAAGCGTGCGTTTTTGCGGGCATCCTCAACGGCGGATTCCACAACCTCCACCCCGATCACCTTTCCCGCACTGCTCGCCAGGGTTAAAGCGATTCCTCCGATGCCGCAGTAGAGATCAAGCACGGTCTCACTCCCCCCCAACTGAGCCCATTCCTTGACTTTTTCGTATATGAGGCGGGCTCCGTCCCGGTTTACCTGAAAAAAAGAACGGGGCGAAATCATGAACGAGATGTCGCCGATGCTTTCGGTCAGATGATGCTTGGGAGTTAGAAAGTGATCCGTATGACCCATGATCACATTTCCTTCTGAACTGTTGACGTTCTGTGCAATCACTTCCACCTCAGGCATCTGTTCGCTGACGAACTTGCTCAGGTGATGAATTTCATTGAATGATCGTTTTGCCGTTACAAAGACGACCATGACTTTCTGTTCCGCCTCGGAAACCCTGACAACCAGATAGCGCAGAAGCCCCATACGGCTGCGGGGATTATAGACCGGCACCTTGATCTTTGCTATGCCACGCCTGACAACCTCAATCGCACGATTTACCAGCGGATGGTGGATCGGGCAATCTTCCTGGTCGAAAACATCGTGGGACGAGCGACGGAATATGCCTATATATGGTTCGGAAAACTTACCGGCAATGGCCAGACGGACCGTTGTGCGGTAATGAATCAATCGCAGCGGGGAGAGAAGGGGATGAACAACAATATCACCCAATTCGCGGTACAGTTGCAGGTGGCGAAGTATAAACTGATGCTTCCACTCAGCCTGGTCACGGTACTTCATGGCCATCAAGGGGCAGCCGAGACACTGGCTGCTTTCCCGGCAAGGGGGCTGCCTGCTTCGCGCGGGCGAAGGAACAAGTATCTTTTTAACATGTCCAAACGCCATGCGCTGCGCCACATGATCAAGTATTGCAAGGACTGTTTCACCAGGGAGCGCACCTGCTATCCTGAGAGCATGTGTCTCGCAAAAGGATATGCCATACCCCTCATCATCCAATCCCGAAATCTGAGCCTCGACAACCGATTTCTGCAGCAGCTTGACCTGGGGGGAACGCGCACTATTATTATCAGGTTGCGTAGTTCGGGGAGTTTTTGTCCGTTGCCCAGTGGCAGGCTTGATTTTTGATTCTTTTTTCATATGTGGTACGCGTACCCTTCTTTTACAGGTAAATAGCTGTCGCTGGTTACAGCATCAGACATTTTCAATGCTGCACAAATATTCCTTGAAACTCTGCAGTGCCTGCCCTCTATGGCTGATGCGATTTTTTTCTTCCACATCAAGTTCAGCCATTGAGCGCCCAAATCCATCCACCAGAAAAAGAGGGTCATAGCCGAATCCTTCGCTACCGCGCTTTTCCTCCAGTATGCGCCCGCCTACCCTGCCAAAAAACAACCGTTCCGTACCCTGGGGCGTCACGAATGCCAGGGCACATACAAAAGCTGCCCGCCTCACATCGTGAGGGACTCCCTCCAGTTCATCGAGAAGCCTGCGATTATTGTCGGCATCATCGGCATTCTCGCCGGCAAAACGTGCCGAAAAAACGCCTGGTCGACCATTCAGCGCCTCAACCACCAACCCGGAATCATCTGCCAGGGCCGGCAAACCGGTGTGTCGCATCGCTTCACGCGCCTTCTTGAGAGCATTTGATTCAAATGTTTCTCCATCCTCAATAGTCTCCGAAAAACCATCAAAATCATTTGCACAGACAACACGCTCCACAATATCTGAAAGAAACGCTTCAATTTCCTTGAGTTTTCCGCGATTGCGTGTGGCTACCACCAAAGATCTCATGACTTTAACGCTTCCATCTGAACTTCAAACAGCCGGCGGATGCCTTCAATGGCCAGGGTTCTCATGGAATCCATCTGGCCAAGACTGAATGGCTCGGTTTCGGCGGTACCCTGCACCTCAACAAAACGCAGACTGGAAGTCATGACAAAATTCATGTCCACCTCTGCGGACGAATCTTCCTCATAGTCCAGATCAAGCAGGGGTTCGCCTCCTACTATACCGACGCTTACCGCGGCAACCGCCTCTTTCAAGGCAATGTGCGCGATCAGTCCCTTGTTTTTCAAAGTGGCCAAGGCATCGGCCAGTGCAATATAGGCGCCGGTTATTGAAGCTGTCCTGGTACCACCGTCGGCCTGGAGCACATCGCAGTCAATATAAACACTTCGCTCACCGAGCAACGTCAGGTCAGTCACTGCCCGCAATGAGCGACCGATCAGACGCTGAATTTCCAAAGTGCGGCCGCCCTGCTTGCCCTTGGCCGCTTCGCGGGGCGAACGGGTGTGGGTTGCACGCGGCAGCATTGAATATTCAGCAGTTACCCACCCGGTTCCCTTGCCCCGTAAAAATGGCGGCACCGACTCCTCGATCGAAGCATTGCAGAGTACCTTTGTATCACCAAACTCCACCAGGACTGAACCTTCAGCATACTTCGTAAAATTCCGTGTAATTGAAACCGGTCTCAAGGACCGGCTCTCTCTACCATCTTTGCGTGTCATACTGAACTCCCTGGCACCAGTAACTTCCGGGTATTTATTCGAACGTGTTCAATATCCTTTCAGTATGACCATGTCAAACAAAAAGGGAAACCCTTGAGAGCGGGTTTCCCTTGTGCACTGCCTATGAATCTATTACTTCAGCCGAGATGTGCGTTATTGTTGCGTGCTCTGTTCACCAGTATTGTGGAATCGAGCATTTCGCCACAACAGGTACATCTCCAAGCTTCAAAAGAACGGACAAAATCATAGAATGTCTCCGAAAACATGCGGCCTTTGCATCGTGGACAAAGCATAACTTAATCCTCCTTTTGCGAAATTGTGTAAACATCACATCATAGTGTCTCCTCTCTATTCAATAGCTGTGCCACACCGGCATTTTCAAAAAAGGTGCATGAACAAAAAACAATAAAAACCCCGGTAATCAGTCAGTTAAAGAACTTTTTTAAAACATTGTATTTTTTTTCACCAATTCCCTCGACTAACAACAAATCCACCGGACGCAGATTTCCGCCATTATTTTGGCGATAGTTTACTATTCTATGTGCCAAAACCGGTCCGATACTAGGCAAACGCTCAAAGTCACCCGCATCCATACTTTGTATATCAAGCGGAATACCCAGAATCATTCGCTGCGCTGCAGGAACAGATCCTACTGTTATTACATTCTTTTTTAGAGTATTTCCGGAGAGATTAACAGCATCACCGTTGGCAAGTGACCGTTTGCCAGCCCCTGCAGACGCACCGTTTGCCAGACTCCGGACCGGTTCCGCCAACGCAATGACGCTACCCGCCAACAAATTGGCACTCACAACGTATATCCCCGGATGCCTGACATCGCCATCAACACGGATCACTTTCCTGCCGGAGGAACTGACAAGAAAAGCCGGCAGAGTGGCAGAAGAAACACCCGAGCGGCTTTTAAATACGGCAGGCATTGTAACAACAAGTGCAAACAGAACGAAAATGAGACGGTTCATGTGGATTCTTCCCAGATTCCCGTTTCAGAGGTCATCTTTCACCGACTTGTAAACTGCAAAATCAGTTTTTTACTCTTCAAGCTTGTGCAGTTTGAAATCGAGACTGTCGATCAGTGCCAGATAGGAGGCATCGATAATGTTGTCCGAAACCCCAACCGTACCCCAGCGACTGTGCTTGTCGCCCGACTCGATCAACACCCGCGTCGATGAGGCGGTCCCCTGGCCGGCGGCAAGCACACGCACCTTGTAATCCAACAGTTTGACCTCTTTCAGCTTGGGATAAAACTTTTCCAGTGCCTTGCGGATGGCGTTATCC
>JACAAY010000009.1 GCA_013377095.1 Desulfuromonadales bacterium | reverse complement strand
CATCGGAAGGGACGGTGGTTTTTGCCAACGAACCACTGCTGACCGTGGAAGGTACCCTTGCCGAAGCCCAATTTGTTGAAACTGCGCTGCTCAACATCATCAACTTTCAGACCCTGGTTGCCACCAAAGCCTCACGCATCAACCACGCCGCAGCCGGAGGAGCCGTGATCGAATTCGGCCTTCGTCGCGCCCAGGGACCGGACGGAGGCCTGTCGGTGGCGCGGGCCGCCAGCGTGGGTGGAGTCCGAAGCACCAGCAATGTTTTGGCGGGAAAAACCTTCGGCATACCGGTAAGGGGAACCCACGCCCACAGCTGGGTGATGGCCTTCCCGGACGAGCTCAGTTCCTTCCGCGCCTATGCCCAGACGTTCCCGGACGCATGCATCCTGCTGGTGGACACCTACGACACACTTAAAAGTGGTATCCCAAATGCACTGACCGTGGCGCGCGAACTGCGTGAAAAGGGGCATGAACTGGCGGGTGTGCGGATCGACTCGGGTGACCTGGCCTACCTCTCCCGCGAGTCGCGACGGCAATTCGATGACGCAGGTTTTCCCAATGTTAAAATAGTGGCTTCCAACGAACTGGATGAGTACATCATCGACTCCATGAAAAGTGAAGGGGGGCGGGTCGATGTGTACGGTGCGGGAACACGGCTGGCAACCTGCGCCGGAGAGGGTGGGGGGGCATTGGGCGGGGTCTACAAACTGGTGCGCATCGCGGATCGCCCCAAGCTGAAGGTGACCAGCGACATTGCCAAGGCAACCCTGCCGGACAGGAAACGATTCCTGAGGGCTGTGGCGCCCGACGGAACATTTATCCAGGATCTGATAACCCTGGCGGATGAAGCGGTGCATCCCGGGGACACGGTCTTCGACCCCTCAAACCCGATGCAGCACCGTGCCCTGGCATCGGGCATCCGGCTTGAGGATGTCCGTTCCGTGGTCATGGAGGGAGGACAGAGAATATCCCCGTCACTAATGCTGGACGAGATGGCCGATCGCTGCGCCGATCAGCTGAGGCGATTGCCCCCCGGTTGCCTGCGCTTCATCAACCCTCACCGTTACAAGGTTTCCATCAGCCGTGACTTGAAGGTACTGCGCGACAGACTGATGGAGGAGGTGATGGATGGTCTCTAAAAAAGAGATCCCTGCTCACGATCATGCGGCCCTGCTGGTGGTGGACATGCAGATCGACTTCTGTCCCGGCGGGAGTCTGGCGGTGACCGGCGCTGACAGCATCGTACCGACCATCAACAAGTATGTGGAACTATTCAGCAGGAGTGGGCTTCCGGTCTATGCCACCCGTGACTGGCACCCGGCCGAAACCACCCACTTCAGCCAGTTCGGCGGGCAGTGGCCTCTGCACTGCGTTCAGGGGAGCAGGGGCGCTGATTTCCACCCCAACTTGCGGCTCCCCCGCGATGTTATCATCGTTTCCAAGGGAAATAACCCACAGCGTGACGACTACTCCCCCTTCCAGGTATCCGATGCTGACGGGATGACTTTTTTGGAGCGGCTGAGGAAAACCGGGGTGATTCACCTCTACCTCTGCGGACTGGCTACCGACTATTGTGTTAAATGCTCGGCGCTGGATGCCCTCCAGGCTGGTTTCAGGGTAACCGTGCTTACGGATGCCGTCAAAGGGGTTGACCTTACCCAGGGTGACTCCCAACGCGCGCTGGAGGCGATCAATCGGGCCGGAGGAGAGATGGGGGACCTGGAATCATTCCGGAAGGGACCTGCCGATACACACTGATCAGCGGCATATGGTCAGCGAGACGATCATTGCTTGCCGATGCGGCAGGAACCGCTGGAGCATGCAACGGAACGCTTTGGCAGGTATTTGCGGATGCGGGCAAAGCCCCGGTAGCAGAGCCGAGCAAGCGGATTAACCATGGGCAAGGAAATCACCGCACCCAGGAGACCGAGCAGCGTCGAGGAGGGGAAGGCCTGCCAGATGGCCCAGAAAGCCTCCACACCCCGATACACCCGGCCACTCCGGTCAATTGCGTGCATCTGGTACATGAACTCATCCCGGGTGATACCAAGAGCAGCTGGATCGAAATCCACCGCGCTGATATCCACCAGAATCAGCCTCCCCTCCCGATCCATACGGCCGTACCGTTCGGACTCCAGGGCACAGATTGAACAGAATCCGTCATAGAATACCCGTAGGGGAAATTGTGGTTGTATGGGTTCAAGAATTCCGGTCATAAGGGCGACCCCGTTAAACAGGTTAAACATGCGGAATTGAGGAGAGTGCATCGCTACAGTCCCTATTCTATCAGAGACTCAACGGCTTTTCGCTTTAATACCGTCCTGAGCTTGAAAAGGAGCCACATGCCGAGCAATCTGCTTTCAGCTGATTTCTCCTTTTTCTCAAACTATCATCTGCTATACTTCAACAAGTTATCGTCGGCGATGGGGTCGAAAGAGTGCAGACGGAACGTACGACACGTGAGGTGTGATATGAGCGAATTAATTGTTGCGGGGTTTAAGGGTGAATTTACCGCCGATGAAGTCCTCCTGGACCTGCTAAAAATGAGACAGACACACTTGATCGACCTTGATTACGCTGTTGTGGCAGTACGGAGAGCTGACGGCGCCATTACCGTAAAAAACAGTAATGTCCTGGTTCAGGCAGATACCACTGCCGGGTGCCAATGGGGAATAATTATCGGGGGACTGGCTGGCCTCATCATAGGGGGGATCATTGGCGCAGCAATAGGAGAGTCGGTAAAGGTCTTGAGACGAATTGGCATAAAAGCTGATTTTATCAACGAGGTATCAGAGACCTTGGAGCCGGAAAGCTCCGCCATCTTTATCCGGGTCCGCACGTCCCTTTCCGACAAGGTCCTGGATGAACTAAAAAAATTCAACGCAAAACTGCTCCGATCTTCACTGACCATAACAAAAGAAGCAGAATTGATTAAGGAACTGGGCAAAAGCAGCATTCAGAAAGAAACATTTTCCAGATAGAGGGCAATACGACTCTTTTTCGTACAATCAGCATGTGCCGCTGGACCACATAACGCACTCCCAGGGGAATCAAGGTTGATGACAGCGCCATTTTTCAATATTTTACAAAAAACAATCTATCACTTTCTGGTCTGCACCATCATGCTGCTGCTGCAATCTTGCAGCGGTAGCAGTTCCACGGGATACACGCTATCAATTGCCCACCTGAACGACACCCACTCTCACCTTGAGGCTTCGCCGGTCAACCTGACCATCAATGGCATCACCACCACGGCACAACTGGGTGGTTTTGCACGCCTGCAGACACTGGTGGATGAAATGCGGGCAGACAACCCTAACTTCCTGCTGCTGCATGCCGGCGATGCCGTGCAGGGCACACTCTTCTTCACCCTGTTTGGCGGCATGGTCGAGTTCGATTTTCTCAATCGGCTGAGGGTGGATGCCATGACCTTTGGCAACCACGAGTTTGACCATGGCCCAACCGCCATTTCCACATTTCTGGATCGGGCACAATTCCCGATCGTCTCATCGAATATCGATTTTTCCGGCGAACCGGCCATTGCCGGGCACGTTCCCCGCACCGTTATCTGCGACATACATGGCGAGCAGATCGGGATTATCGGTTTGACCACCGAGACAACACCCCAAACCACACTCAACGTGGGGCACATCAGGTTTCTTGACGCTGTAACAGCTGCCCGGCAACAGGTGGCCGAACTTGAAAGCGCAGGAATCAACAAGATCATTGCCCTGACCCACCTGGGAAATCAGGAGGATCTGAAACTCGCCGCGGCCGTTAATGGAATCGATATCATTGTCGGTGGCCACAGCCATACCCTGCAAGGGGACCCTGTTCGATTGGGAGTTCTCGGTCTTGAGCCGGAAAAACCTGACCCAACCCTGGTGACAACACCAAACGGAGGCAAGACAGTTGTGCTGCAGGCCTGGCAGTGGGGGCATGTGCTGGGAAATGCGCGGGTGACCTTTGATGCGGCCGGCAGGGTGCGGGGCGCTGTTTCCGGCTCTACCATACCGGTCGGGGACAGTTTCATCAGAAACGGAGAACCGGTTGCATCCGGCAGCCCAGCGTACCAAGAAATTGTGCAGGCACTGCAAAAGAGCGGTATGGCCAAAATTGTGACCGAAGACGGGGCCACGGTAGCAGCCCTGGCCCCCTATGCAGCTCAGCTTAAGGAGTTCCGCGCACGGCCGGCTGCAACTGCTACGGAGGACCTGATACGAAACGTAAACAGCGGCCCCGGCCCCCTGGTTGCGGACTCAATGCTGGCCGCTGTTCCAAAGGCGCAGGTGGCGGTACTCAATTACGGCGGAGTACGGAAGGATCTACTGGCAGGAGTTATTTCGGTGGCTGACGTACTTGAGGTAATGCCTTTCAGCAACACACTGGTGGTGGTTGACCTGAACGGCGAAGAGCTGAAGAACACCCTGGAAGAAAACATCGATTTTCTGCTGGCAAAATACGGCCGCGCTCCCCTGAAGCTCCCCTATGTTGCCGGAATCAGATTCGACCTGAACCCGTCAGTCGCCAAGGGAAGACGCGTCAGCGCCCTGATGATCAGGTCAAGCGACGGCACCTATGGGGCGATCAAACCAGCCGCAACCTACCGTACGGTGGTGAATTCCTTTGTGGCGGGTGGTGGGGATAATTGCACCGCAATCAAAAATTCCCGGGGGTTCCGCAGCGATACCGGCATCATTGACAGCGACGCCTTCCGTGATTACCTGTCAGGTCTCCACAAAGTGGGCAACCCCACAGAAGTGCGCATAAGGGTGAATACTGCACCCGCGACATCAATGGCAACCACGAGCTGGGCCGACAATTACGGCATAAGCCTGCCTCGGCTGTCAGCCGCGGCAGGCTTTCACTGAATCATCAGGCCCGGATCATGACCAGCAACATCTTGAACGGTTTGACCGCCTTGAGGGCATGGGGATGGTTGGCCGGCATGATGATCATCTGGCCTGCCGTAACCACCTGTATTTCTCCATCAATGGTCACCTCCGCCTCACCGTCCACCACCTGCACCATAGCATCATAGGGAGCGGTATGTTCGGAAAGTCCCTGTCCTGAATCAAAGGAGAACAGCGTCACCGTTCCGATTTTCTTGTCGATCAGGGTCTTGCTGACCACTGAGCCATCCTGGTATGCCACCAGATCTTGCAATGAAAGCGCCTTGCCGATTAATTCCATGGTATAGCCTCCCTCTTCCGTAAACAGGTTTCCTACTCTTCACATACAATGACAGCGCCCATCCCTGCAACGACTTTTAAAACGACACATGGCCGGAAGCAGATGCCCCCGGCCATGTGTGTAGTGTTCGACAGCAGGTAGATGCAACGACGGAATTACATCATTCCGCCCATGCCACCCATGCCGCCCATGCCGCCCATGCCACCAGGCATTCCGCCGCCCATGCCACCCTCTTCACGAGGCTTCTCAGCAATCAGGGCTTCGGTGGTCAGCATCAGGCCCGCAATGGAGGCTGCGTTTTGCAGAGCATAACGGGAGACCTTGGTCGGATCGATGATACCGGCCTTGAGCATGTCAACATACTCATCGGTAGCGGCATCGTAACCGAAAGCATCCTTGCCGTTCTTGACCTTGTCAACAACGATGGAGGCATCGATACCGGCGTTCTCGGCGATCTGACGGATCGGAGACTCAAGTGCCGACCTGACAACGGTAACGCCGAACTGCTGCTCATTTTCCAGGTTGAGAACATCCAGTGCAGTCATGGCACGGATGTAGGCAACACCACCACCAGGGACGATGCCCTCGTCAACGGCGGCGCGGGTTGCATGCAGTGCATCTTCAACGCGGGCTTTTTTCTCTTTCATCTCAACTTCGGTTGCAGCGCCGACTCTGATGACAGCTACACCGCCGACGAGTTTGGCAAGGCGCTCCTGGAGCTTTTCCTTGTCGTAATCGCTGGTGGTTTCTTCGATCTGGGCGCGGATCATCTTGACGCGGCCCTGGATTTCGGTTTCCTTGCCATCGCCATCAATGATGGTGGTGTTGTCCTTGTCAATGGTGATGCGCTTGGCGCGGCCGAGCATGTCAAGCGTGGTCTGGTCGAGCTTGTGGCCAACTTCTTCGGAAATCACCAGGCCGCCGGTCAGGACAGCGATGTCTTCCAGCATTGCCTTGCGACGGTCGCCAAAGCCGGGAGACTTGACGGCAGCTACGTTCAGCACGCCGCGCAGTTTGTTGACAACCAGGGTTGCCAGAGCTTCGCCTTCGATGTCTTCTGCGATGATCAACAGCGGACGGCCGGACTTGGCAGCCTGCTCAAGAATCGGAAGCAGATCCTTCATGCTGCTGATCTTCTTGTCGTGAATCAGGATCAGGGCATTCTCGAGAGCAACTTCCATGCGCTCCGGATCGGTAACAAAGTAAGGAGAGAGGTAACCGCGATCGAACTGCATACCTTCAACGGTTTCCAGGGTTGTGTCCATGGATTTGGCTTCTTCAACCGTGATGACGCCTTCCTTGCCGACTTTTTCCATGGCCTCGGCAATGATATCGCCGATGGTTTTGTCGTTGTTGGCGGAGATGGTGCCAACCTGGGCAATTTCCTTATGGTCAACAATCGGCTTGGAGATTTTCTTCAGTTCTTCGACGATGGCGTCAACGGCCTTGTCGATGCCGCGCTTGATTTCCATCGGGTTGTGACCGGCAGCCACAAGCTTGGAACCCTGCTTGTAGATGGCCTGTGCCAGAACGGTTGCGGTGGTGGTGCCGTCACCGGCAACATCCGAGGTTTTGGAAGCTACTTCCTTGACCAGCTGTGCGCCCATGTTCTCAAACTTGTCTTCCAGTTCGATTTCCTTGGCAACGGTCACGCCGTCCTTGGTGATCAGCGGTGCGCCATAGGATTTGTCGATAACAACATTACGGCCTTTGGGACCGAGGGTAACTTTTACGGTATCGGCGAGGATGTTGACGCCCTTCAGGATGGCGTTGCGGCCTTCCTGGTCAAACTTGATGATTTTTGCAGCCATTGGTGTATTCCTCCATATTAATTTTGTTCACGTTGAGACAAACGTTTGTTCGCCCTGATATGAGGTAGTTACCGAGGGTATCACGAGCACCCCTGCAACAAAACGTCTACAATGTTATTCAACAACAGCCAGGATATCATCCTCGCGCATCATCAAAAAATCCTCACCGTCCACCTTGACTTCGGTGCCGGAATACTTGCCGAATAGAACCTTGTCGCCAACTTTTACATCCAGAGGCAACACCTTGCCGTCCTCTGTTTTCTTGCCATTGCCGGCGGCAACGACTTCTCCGCGCTGCGGCTTTTCCTTGGCGGTTTCAGGAATGAAAAGTCCTCCAGCGGTTTTGGTTTCTTCTTCGACTCTCTTGACAAGGATTCGGTCATGAAGTGGTCTCAATTTCATCGGTACTTCTCCTTTCTATGCTGTGGTTGTTATTTATCTCAGACAGAATTAGCACTCACGACGACTGAGTGCTAACAGTCACGAATATAATCAGCACTGTATAAAAAATCAAGGGGTCATTGAAATTTTTTATTCTGAGGAGCAAAAACATACCAAAAATCGAATATATACTGACATTTCTGTCACCCCGCCGGCGCGTTTAATGTCATTGAAAATAGCAATTACCCGATCGAAGCGGTTCTGGTAGTATTGAACAAAGCACCATTCCAGGAGGTCAGAACGCCCCATGTACACGAAACGGTATAGAGTGCTGACTCTATGCGCCATTCTCGTATTCTCCATAATCCGGCAGGGCAGCTCTCCCAAAGCCTGTTATGTCACAGAAGCATTCGCTGCTGACTACGAGAGCTATACCCATAGGCTCTCCCAATCAACGGCAAGCTATGTTTTCTGGACGACCACGCCATCGGAACGGATCTTCAAGGACTCAGCCGCTCCGACCTCTTCCAGCTCCGGTATCAAAGTATATGCGGCAAAAAATGAATTCGAACCTTTCCAGCTCGTTGTCAAACCGACCTCATCAGGGGCTGTGACGCTGAACATGGGGGATTTTGGTTCCGGAATCCGGACCGAGCTCTTCCAGGTCAAATACGTGAATGTAATTTCGGCAACCGATGCGCTGGGTAAAACCGGGCCCTACCCGGACCCGTTGTGGCCGTTGGAAAACGGATCCACCGTTGCATTGACCGCCGGAGAAAACACGGCCTTCTGGTTCAGCGTCTCGGTTCCGCCGTCTGTCAGCGCCGGAGATTACACAGCCAACCTCACCATCGGCGGTATTCCGGTTCCCGTTACCCTGCATGTCTTCAATTTTCAGATCCCGGTCGAACTGCACGTTGAGTCCAAGACGAACTATTCCGACAATAGAATCCTGACCAAATACGGCGTTATCGGCACCGGCGCCAATTACTGGTTGTATGTGGACAAGATCAAGCAGTTTTTCATCGACCATCGCCTCACCCCCCGCAACACGCTCTGGTCGGGGGGGCTGACGACCGACTATGCCGCGCCGTACATCAGTTACGACTGCAACGGGACTCTGACGGACAAGGACGGCATCTGGGGTTTTGACAAACCGGCAGAGCGCTACCTGGCAGGTTCCGGACTGATGAACGGGACCTTCAGCCAGTTGTTCAACGACGGCACCGGCTTCCCCTCCTTCCAGGTGGCAACTTTCCATGACAACGACTCCTCGGCCGACCAGCGACCGCCATCCTTCTGCGGCCAGACACGCTCCAGTGCCGACTGGTACACGGGGAACAATCCCAATTCAGACTACAACAAGAAGTGGTGGCAGTACATCACGACAGTCCAGAATTACCTGCGGGACCGGGGCTACCTTTCCCGGGCCTATTACTATTTCGCCAACGAACCGCAGGACCAGGCCGATTATGATGCGGTGGCCTGGTACACGCGCTGGCTGAAAAGCGCCGCCCCTGATCTGAAGCTGATGGTCTCGGAAAATCCGCGACCGGAAATATTTACCAACACAAACTACATCGCCGACAAACAGGTCGATATCTGGGTGCCGGTACTTAACGAATACAACCCGACGATTTCCCACGAGCGTGAAACGAACCATGGAGAGGTGAGCTGGATCTATTTCCTGTATGGTACCCGTCCTCCCTATTTCAATCCCATCACCCTCGATCACCCCGGTATCGAAAGCAAATTCACCGGCTGGTTCCTCTGGAAATACCGGGTCAAGGGTATCGCCTACTATCAGTTGAACGACTGGAGCCTGAACCCCTGGACCGCCGACCCAAGGGCAGGCACGGCCCAGAACGGCGATACCTTCATGCTCTATCCCCCCTCGCCGAGCGGCGACGGCAGCATCACCTACGGCACCAACAACCATCGCCTGGTCCCCTCGATCCGTTATGAACTGATGCGGGATAGTCTGGAGGATTACGAATACCTGTACCTGCTGAATGGCGGTTCGCAACCGCTTGTCGATCTGGCCAATCCGGCCGACACCCAGGCCGACAAGGTCATCACCAGCACCACCAGCTATACCCGCGACAGCGAATTCATCTACAACCTGCGCCGGCTGATCGGAGCGAAACTGGGGGGGGAAATCGCCACTATCCCGGACATTCACCCGCCCCCCTCCCACCCCCGCAGCCAGGGTTTTCCCGGCACGTACTATATCAATTTTCAGGACCCGACCGGCTCACCGGCCACCACCTCGACCCAGACTGATGTCATCACCGGCGCTGTCTACCGTTTTTACAGCTACAACAGCAGGAACTATTTCCAGATCGGCACGGCCAACTATGATCAGGCGGCCGGATACGGCTGGTACGCCCCGCCCGAGGTGCACTGGATGACCACCTATCTTTCCAGCGGCCCCAACCCGTTGCAACGCAGCATCATTTACTCCGACTACGGTCGCAGGGCGACCTTCGAGTTCGACCTGCCCAACGGAACCTACAACGTCACCGCCTCCGTCGGCTGGCAGGGGGGCACCTATACCCACAACTTCATCGAGATAGAAGGGGTCAGTTTCGTCAATGACGAAGCCACCACCCCGGCTGCCCCATATATTGTCAGGAGCAAACAGGTCACGATCAACGACGGCAAACTGACCATGGTCATGGGCGCGCCGATTAACAACGAATACACCATGCTCAACTACCTGGAAATAGAGTCAACCACCCGCACCCTGACGTGCACACTCTCCGGCACCGGCAGCGGCTCCGTCAACAGCGCCACTGCCGGCAAACCGTTTTCCTGTACCGGTGGGACCTGTTATCAGGCCTTTGCCCACAATGACAGCATCAACCTGCACAGCTCACCCGCCACAGGCACCCTCTTTGAAGGATGGAGCGGCGCATGCAGCGGCGCTGCGGACTGCTCCCTGGCAATGAGCGCCGACAGGAGTATCAGCGCCGTTTTCAATTTCTGCCCGGCGAAAATCGGCGACAGCTGCCATCCCTCGTTGACCGCAGCCTTGAGTGCCGCGGTTTCCGGCTCCCTGCTGAAGACCATGGCCTACACCTTTACTGAAAGCCTGACCCTGGACAGGGGGTTCAACCTGACCCTGTCAGGAGGATACGACAACGGCTATGCAAACAATGCCGACGCTAACCTGACAACCCTGCGGGGGAACCTTTCAATAAAGAGCGGATCTCTTACCGTGGACAAACTGAATATTCAGTAACAGTTATGCGCCAGACCACGCCCCATGAAACAGGAAGACAACAATTAGTTTTTGACATTTCAGCGCCTGCCTGCTACATAACACCCCATATATTAAACAAAACCGGATCCGGTGCCGGGCTCTTGAAAAGCCCGGTTAAAAGGGAAGAGGGTTAAAATCTCTCGCTGACCCGCAACTGTAACAGGCGATGAAAGCCGCATGAATGCCACTGATTTCGATTGGGAAGGCGCGGCGAGTAAGATGACCCTGGAGCCAGGAAACCTGCCGATCCGTTTGCTTTTGGGACCTCCGTGGAACGAGGAAGCCGAAGCCGGATAGCATCTGAACCTTATCCACGTGTTTCGAGCCCCTGCCCATACAACGGTGACAGGGGCTTTTTCATTTCATCTGATCCGTAACGCCTGATGAGCGGATCGAGCGAAATGCCGACTATGGATGCCATACTGGCAATACAGGGAAAACTTCGCTACGGATAGCTCAACAGCCTAAACGCTTAAGCGGAGGCATTCCAAGCGAGAGTAGCCAGGAAGGCGTAACGAATTCAGGACTTCAGGGAGCCAATCATGGCACGAACAATCTTTATCACCGGCGGAGCGCGCAGCGGCAAGAGCACATTCGCCGAGCAGCTGGCCCTCGGGTTTGGCGCGCCCCTGGGCTACCTGGCCACGGCCCAGCCCCTGGACGACGAGATGGGAGAGCGCATCAGCAAACACCGGCAGCGGCGGGGAGATGGCTGGCAGACCATGGAAGAACCGCTGCAGCTGGCACAGACCCTGTCCGAAAACGACGGAACATTCCGGGCCATCCTGGTGGATTGCCTGACCCTCTGGCTGACCAACCTGCTTCTGCAGCACGAGCAACCGGGAGAGGAAACCGAGGAGCTGATCATGTCTCAGGTCCATAACCTGTCCAGGACCCTGCGGGGCATGGCAACACCGGTCATCATCGTTTCCAACGAAGTCGGCATGGGAATCGTGCCGGAGCATAAGCTGGGACGCATCTTCCGCGACATCGCCGGACGGGCCAACCAGATCCTGGCCGCAGCGGCGGACGAAGCCTGGCTGGTGGCCAGCGGCATCCCGTTGCGGTTGAAGTAGCATATTCTGTTCATGGTTAAAAAGACATAGCCTTAAGCGCCCAGACGGAGGCATTGAAAGCGAGTGCAGCCCGGAAGGCGTCACGGATCACGGCACAGTAAAAACAGCAGGAGAAAGCATGAAACGCATCCACAACACGCTCGAACGCATCAAACCGGTCAATCAGGACCTCATGCAGCAGGCCCTGGTCAAGCTGGAGGGCAAGACCAAGCCGCCCGGTTCGCTGGGACGACTGGAGGAGTTTGCCTGCCGCATGGTGGCCATCAGCGGAACATTGGAGCCGGACACCGCCAAAAAGGTCATCTTCACCTTTGCCGGCGACCACGGCATCACCGATGAGGGAGTGGCGCTCTATCCCAAGGCGGTAACCACCCAGATGGTATTCAATTTCCTGGCCGGTGGCGCCGGGGTCAACGTGCTGGCCCGCCATGTGGGGGCCGAGGTGCGGGTGGTGGATGTGGGGGTTGACCACGATTTCGGTAACCTGGCCGGCGTGATCCATCGCAAGGTGGCCCGGGGCACGCGCAATTTTGCCAGGGGACCTGCCATGACCAGGGATGAAATGCTGGCCGCCGTGCGGGTCGGCATCGACCTGGCCGACCAGTGCAGGGTCGAAGGTATCAATCTGGTGGGCACAGGTGAAATGGGCATCGGCAATACCACCCCCTCTTCGGCCATCATCGCCGCCATCTCCGGAAAGGCGGTTCGGGAAGTCACCCACCGCGGAACCGGCATCGATGATGACGCGCTGATCAACAAAATCCGCGTCATCGAGCAGGGGTTGGCACTCAACAAACCGGACCCGACTGACCCGCTGGATGTGCTGGCCAAGGTGGGCGGACTGGAGATCGCCGCCATTGCAGGACTGGTGCTGGGATGCGCCGCCAATTCAATACCGGTAGTCATCGACGGCTTCATCTCCACAGCCGGCGCCTTGATAGCCTCGGAACTGCATCCCAACGTAGCCGACTACATCTTTGCAGCGCACCAGTCAATGGAGATCGGTCACCGCATCATGCTGGAGCGCATTGGTGTTGAACCGATTCTGGACCTGAACCTGCGCCTGGGTGAAGGCACCGGCGCAGCCCTGGCCATGTCGCTGATCGAAGCCGGGGTCAAGATTATCAACCAGATGGCCAGCCGCGAACAGGCCGGGGTAACCCACTAAAGAGGGATCGGGGACCAGGGATCGGGGTCACTGAAGGCTTTTGTCTTCACCAGTCCCCAGCCCCCAGTCGCCAGTTACGGTTTTTCCATGCGTCTGTACATCATCGCCATGCAGTTTCTGACCATCATCCCCCTGCCCTTCAATCTTGAATGGCGCAAGGATGATCTGGGCCGTTCCCTGGCACTCTTTCCGCTGGCGGGTCTGACCATCGGCGCGCTGCTGGCCGGGATCAACTGGCTGATCGCGCCCCTGCTGGCCAAGCCGCTGACGGACGCCCTGCTGATCACCGCCCTGGCCGCCATGACCGGCGCACTGCACATGGATGGCCTGGCCGATGTGTTCGACGGCATCGCGGCGCGGGGTAGCCGGGAGCGTTTTCTGGCGATCATGAAAGATTCCAATGTGGGCGCCATCGGTGCAGTCGGGCTGGTGCTGGGAATACTGCTCAAATGGCAGGCGCTGGTGGCGATTTCGGCGGAGCATACATGGCAGGCGCTGCTGTTCTTTCCCACCCTGGCCAGATACTGCCAGGTGCAAACCATCGTGGGCGCCAGGAGAGCACGCCAGGATGGCCTCGGTTCAGCCATGATCGCCGGTGCAGGTTTCGGCCGCCTGCTGGTTGCGGCTGGAGTCACCCTGGCCATCGCCTGGTTTTTGCTGGAAGTAAATGGGGTCCTTGTACTGGCAGGCGCCATGCTGGCCAGCTGGCTGATCCGGGCCTGGTTCAACCGGAAACTGGGCGGCATCACCGGTGATGTGATCGGCTGCATCAACGAGCTGGTGGAAATCCTGGCTCTGATCCTGATCTCGGCCCTGCCCAAGCTTGTATGTCCAAGCCTGTAGGCAAAGAAAACGGCAAGCGCCCCCCCATGGCCCTGCTGGAATCCTTTTCCATCGGAGAGTTCTCCCGTTCTTTCAAATTTGAAGAATTGGAATCGGTTGTGGAGGCCAGCACCCCTGACCAGGTTATCCCGGTCTTCAGGGAGATCGAAGCGGCCGTGAGCCGTGGCAGACACGCCGTCGGCTTTGTGGCATATGGGGCGGCTACGGCACTTAACCCGGAACTGTCCGTTCAAGAGAGCAGCGAACTGCCGTTGGTCTGGTTCGGGGTTTTCAGGAACCGGCGACCAGCCGACAGAACAACGGAGCCTGAAGCGGGCAATACCCAGCTGATCTCGCAACCGGAACTTGAGATCACCAGGGAGGAGTACACCAGCGCGGTGGCGGGCATCAGGGACAGCATTGCCGCCGGTGAAACCTACCAGGTCAACTTCACCACCCGGCAGAGTTTCAGGGTCAGTGGTGATCATTTCGCGTTGTACCGCAGGATGTGCGCAAATCAGCGGGCACCCTTCTGCGCCTGGCTCGACACCGGAAGCCACCGTATCCTCTCCGCTTCGCCGGAACTGTTTTTCTCCCTGAAAAACGGCCTGCTGACCATGAAGCCGATGAAAGGAACCGCCTCCCGCAAGCCGCTCAACCACGAAGACCTGCTTCAACGGGAGATGCTGGGGGCCAGCTCCAAGGAGCGGGCTGAAAATCTGATGATCGTGGATCTGGTGCGCAACGATCTCTCCCGCATCGCCGAAACCGGCAGCGTGGAGGTTCCGTCCCTGTTCGAGGTGCAGACCTTCCCCACCCTGCACCAGATGACCTCCACCGTCACCGCCAGGCTCAGGCCGGATACGGGGCTGGTGGATATCTTCCGAGCCCTGTTCCCCTGCGGGTCGGTCACCGGAGCGCCCAAGCGGCGCACCATGGAGATCATCAGGGAACGGGAACAGTCAGGCCGCGGCATCTACTGCGGCGCCATCGGCTTTGTCTCCCCCGGCGGGGAAGCGGTTTTCAGCGTAGCCATCCGCACAGCGGTCCTGGAGAGCAGCTCGGGTTCCGGCAGCATGGGCATCGGCAGCGGCATCACCTGGGATTCGGAGCCTGAGGCCGAGTTCCGCGAGTGTCTGGCAAAGGGCACCTTCCTGACCAGGACCCCGGCAGAGTTCAAGCTGATCGAGTCGCTGCTGCACGACCACAACGGCTATCTGCTCCTGGAGCGGCATCTACTGCGACTGGAGGAATCGGCAGAATATTTCGGCTTCAGTTTTCCCCTGGACAGACTACGATCAGAGTTTGAGCAACTGGGCCAGACACTGAGCGGTCGGCACAAGGTGCGGGTGCTGTTGACTGAAAACGGTGACATAACCCTGGAAGCCCAGGAGATAGCTGATTCAGGCAAATTTGGACAACAGCTTCTCGTGGCGGTAGCGGAACAGCGTGTTGATTCATCCGACCCGTTCCTGTACCACAAGACAACCCGCCGCGCCCTGTACGATTCAGAACGCCGGACTCACCCGCAATCCGGGGAGGTCATCTTCCTGAACGAACGCGGTGAAGTGACCGAAGGGTGTTTCAATAACATCGTCATTTCGCGGGGAGGAGAGCTGCTGACCCCCGCCGTCGGCTGCGGCCTCCTGCCGGGGGTGCTGCGGGAAGAGCTGATCGAAGTGGGCGCCATTCGCGAGGCGATCCTGACTCTCACTGATATCTCAAATGCAGACAGGCTCTGGCTGATTAACTCGGTACGCGGCTGGCGCGAAGGTATTATGCTGAAGATGGCCCAACCTTAATCCGACGTGACGTCTGGATGGCGTAGTGAGTGAAATGCCGTAGCCAATCGCGCCGGTTAATCCCATCCAGGGTACACCGGGTAAACTCCGCCACAACATCAATCCGGTCACAAGCCCAGACGGAGGCATTCTAAACGAGCAAAGCCAGGAAGCGTTACGTCGGATTTAACTCCGCGTAAACCGGAATAAGCATCTGCCGTTTACTTTTTTTAGCAATTCCACATTCCACACACCTCAAACAACACCACCAAGGAGAAGAACACCATGTTGACCCAGATTGAATCCGCCCGCCAGGGCATCCTGACCCCCCAGATGACTGCCGTTGCAGCAGCGGAAGAGGTAACCCCCGAATACGTGCTGCAGATGGTTGGAGAAGGTAAAATCGTCATCCCCTGGAATCACAACCGCAAGCCGTCTAAAATAGCCGGAATCGGCAAGGGTCTGCGCACAAAAGTAAACGCCTCCATCGGCACCTCGTCCGACATCGTCGATTATGCCGCCGAGGTCCGTAAGGCAAAGATTGCCGAGGAAGCGGGCGCCGACACCCTGATGGAACTCTCCGTGGGGGGCGACCTGGACCGCGTGCGCCGCGAAGTTATCGCCGCCACGAATCTGCCGGTGGGCAATGTGCCGCTCTACCAGGCCTTCTGCGAGGCGGCCAAGAAATACGGCAACCCCAACAAGCTGGACGAAGAGATGCTCTTTGACCTGATCGAACAGCAGTGTGAAGACGGCATGGCCTTCATGGCGGTCCACTGCGGCATCAACCTGTACACCATCGAACGCCTGCGCAAGCAGGGCTACCGCTACGGCGGACTGGTCAGCAAGGGCGGCGTCAGCATGGTGGCCTGGATGCTGGCCAACAACCGCGAAAACCCGCTCTATGAGAAGTTCGACCGGGTCTGTGCGATCCTCAAAAAGTACGACACCGTGCTCTCCCTGGGCAACGGCCTGCGCGCCGGCGCCATCCACGACAGTTCGGACCGGGCCCAGATCCAGGAACTGCTGATCAACTGCGAACTGGCCGAACTGGGCCGCGACATGGGCTGCCAGATGCTGGTGGAAGGTCCGGGACACGTGCCTCTGGATGAGATCGAAGGCAACATCCAGCTGCAGAAACGCATGAGCGGCGATGCGCCCTACTACATGCTCGGCCCCATCGCCACCGATATCGCTCCCGGTTACGACCACATCAGCGCCGCCATCGGTGCGGCCCAGTCCAGCCGCTTCGGCGCCGACCTGATCTGCTACATCACCCCGGCCGAGCACCTGGCCCTGCCCAACGAAGAGGACGTACGCATGGGCGTCAAGGCCGCCAAGGTGGCCGCCTACATCGGCGACATGAACAAATACCCGGAAAAGGGGCGTCGGCGCGACAAGGAGATGTCTAAAGCCCGCCGCGACCTGAACTGGGAAAAACAGTTCGAACTGGCCCTCTTCCCGGAAGACGCCAGAGCAATCCGCGCCAGCCGCACCCCCGAGGACGAGAACACCTGCACCATGTGCGGCGACTTCTGCGCCTCGCGCGGGGCGAACAAGCTGTTCTGTAATGACCTGAAGGGCGACAAGATCTAAAAGCCTGCCCTGCAGCGCAAAACCCGGTCCGGCGATCCCTCGCCGCACCGGGTTTTTTTGTCCCGCGATCAGTACAAGCTCGCATGGACCACGGCTGAAAAATGTGCTATGACTGGTTGTCGCCAGTATTCAATCGAAACAGAGATGAGGAGATTCCACGGTGCAAACACTGACGGGTGCAGAAATAATGGTTAAAAGCCTGGTGGATCTGGGGGTCAGCCGGATCTTCGGGTACACGGGCGCCGCCATCCTACCGGTTTTCCATGCCCTGGGACAGAGCCCCCTGGCCATCAACGTCAACGCCAACGAGCAATCATGCGCATTCAGCGCTGCGGGCTATTCCCGGTCGAGCGACCAGGTCGGCGTGGCAGTTGTCACCTCCGGTCCGGCCATTACCAACACCCTGACGGCCGTTGCCGATTCCTACGCCGACTCGATCCCCCTGCTGGTCTTTGCCGGTCAGGTGCAGCAGAGCAGGCTGGACACCGACGAGTTTCAGCATATCAACGTCAAGGAAGTTTTTTCCAAGGCCGCCAAGAGAGTCATCCTGATCAACGACAGCTCCGACATCGAGGAGACGGTCAAGGATGCCTACTTTTTCGCCAAGGCGGGCAAGCCCGGCCCGGTGGTGATCGATTTCCCCCTGGATTCCCAACGCAAGAACGGCATCTATCACGGGTTGGATATTGAACGCTTTCGCTACAAATACGACCAGGAGTCGCACCTGGGCGCCAACCAGTGCCAACAGTTCTTCGACCTGCTCCAACATTCCCGACGTCCGCTGCTCTACATCGGCGGTGGACTCAACTCCCGGGCGGCCAGCGACAAGATCCGCGAATTCAACCGCATTTTCAACATCCCCTCCATCAACAGCCTGATGGGCAAGGGCATTCTGGACGAATCCCTGGACACCTCCCTGGGCATGCTCGGCATGTACGGCACCCCCTACGCCAACATGGCCATCCAGAAAACCGACCTGTTCGTAGCCTTTGGCGTGCGCTGGAATGACCGGGTTGTGCAGAAAGTGGGGGAATCCGGGCTGCAGGCCGAGATTGCCTATATCGACATCAATGCCGAAAAAATGCAGGAGGTCAGGGTTACCCGTAACCCCAAATTTTCCTTTATCGGCGATGCCCGGGCGGTGCTGGAAGACTTGGTGGAGTACGCCAAGCTGCACCCGATCACACTGAACATCGGGGAGTGGCAACAGGAAGCGGCAACTCTGAAACGCAGTTTTCCGCTCAACTGCAACCGTGACGCACAGCAGATCCAGGCGGCCGAGGTCATGGACCTGCTGTCCAAACGCATGACCGACAGGACCATCATCACCACCGGCGTGGGCAATCACCAGATGCTGGCGGCCCAGTATCTCAAGACCGCCCAGCCCCGTTCGTTTCTCACATCCGGCGCCTTCGGCACCATGGGCTTCTCCCTGCCCTGCTCCATCGGAGCGCATTTTGCCAATCCCGATGCGCGCATCATCGCCATTGACGGCGACAGCAGCATCAAGATGAACCTGGGAGAGCTGCATACCATCGGCTCCCTCACTATCCCGATCAAGGTGCTTCTGCTCAACAATCATGCCGACGGCATGGTCAGATCGATCCAGGACGCCTCCTACAACAAACAGTACACCGCTTCCGAACGGGACTTTGACGCCAACTTCGCCCACATCGCCCGGGAATGCGGCTTCCAGTGGTGCCGCAAAATACGCAGCCGCCCCTATCTGGAGGATGCTCTGGATGAATTTCTCGACGCGCAGGGCCCCTGCTTCCTGGAAATCGTGACCGACCGTGAAGAGGTCGTCTATCCGCTGATACCCCAGGGCAAGGGCTACAAGGACATGATCCTGGGTCCCTATATAAAAAACGAAGGTACCGAATGACCTCCGCCACCCGCATCCATCTCATTCGCCACGGCCAGGTGGCCGGCCACGACCAGCCGCGCTACAACGGTCAGACCGATGTGGCCTTGACCGATCTGGGAGTACAACAGTACCACCGCCTCAGGGAGCGTCTGGCTTCCACGCCGATTTCAGCCTGCTACACCAGCGACCTCTCCCGCTGCGTTATCGGGGCTAACATCATCTGCGCCCCGTTCGGTATCCAGCCGATACAAAGCAGCCAGCTGAGGGAGCTGAATATCGGCATCTGGGAGGGTCTGGCCTGGGACGAGATTACCCGGCGCTGGCCCGAGGAGTGGCAGGCCAGAATGGCCGATCTGGTCAACTACCGGGTTCCGCAGGGGGAAAACCTGCTGGACCTGGAAGCCCGCGTCATGCCGGTGCTGGCCGAAATAATCGGACAACATCGAGGCCAGGAGGTGCTGGTGGTGGGGCATGGCGGGGTCAATCGCGTCATCCTGCTCAACGCCATCGGCGCACCCCTGGCCAGAATGTTCAACATAGAGCAGAACTACGGCTGCTATAACATCATCGATTATTACGCCGACGGCCTCGCCACGGTGAAATTGCTGAACAGTCAGGAGTAACGCATGGTGGCACGACCACGAGGACCCAGGACCGTAATTCTCCCCAGCGCCGAGCAGGCCAGCGCCCTTGTCAAACGAATGCGGGACGGAGCGGAGAGCAACAGCAATTACCGCACAAAATCTCTGAAAATCCACGGCCCGGTCTGCGCCAAATGCGGACGGGAGTTCGATGCCGCCAGCATCGGCCAGTTGACCGTCCATCACAAGGATGGCAACCACCACAACAACCCGCCCGACGGAAGCAATTGGGAGAATCTCTGCAGCCACTGCCACGATGACGAGCATTCACGTGGTGTTCTGGGAGAGTATCTTTCCAAACCTGAGTAACCTTTTCCCGGCCAGCCTGGATTTCCGGATTGCCCATTGTTTTTGAAGCTGGTGAGGTTCCGGCTTCTTTGTTTTTACTGCAGCCATACTGTCTTCAGAAAAAAATCCTTCCAACGCTCCCAAAATTGACATCAACCCGTTTTAGACTTGACTTTCATCACTTCATAAACATTTTTTCTATCAACAACTCCCAGGCCGCCGGGAACAGACGTGAACGGCGGGGTCCCCACGTACGTTCTGTTTATAACTCTGCATTGACAAGGCACTTTTTAATGGTAATCTGGTGATGCTTTTCAGTCCGCTTACCACCGGATACAAGATTAACAAAATGAGGAGTGCAGAGATGGAGATGTCCAGCAGGAGGAAGTTTTTGACGGCCTGCCTTGGCACACTGGGAATTGCCGGGCTTGGGGCGGCGCTGTATCCGCTCTTTCGCTATCTGGCTCCTTCAAAGGGCGCTGGTATAAAGCAAAAAATGACCTTCCAGATGTCCGATGTACCGGAGGGGGGAGCAAAATACTTCGAACTGAACGGCACGGCCGCTGTGCTGGTAAAACCAAAGGGAGGGACCGTTGTCGCCTTTTCCGCCGTCTGCACCCACCTGGGATGCATCGTTCAGTGGCAGAAGGGTCAGGACCAGTTTCTCTGTCCCTGCCACGGCGGACAGTTTTCCGCCCAGGGAACAGTACTGGGCGGACCGCCACCCAAACCGCTTGAAAAGTTACCCCTCGTTGTTCAGGGAACAACCATCACCATCGGTTAATTCCCCAGCCAAAAGACGGAGACACCCGGAGGTCAGATGTTCCTGTTCAAAAAAATCCATCACTGGTTAAACGTGCGCCTCGGAGTTGATCAACTGGTGGAAAAGCAACTCACCGGCTATCTGCTGCCGACCAACATAAATCGCTGGTATTCCCTGGGGAGCGTGCTGCTGTTTATCTTCGCCCTGCAGGTCATCAGCGGTATCCTGTTGCTGGTCTATTACGTTCCGGACGCCGACAAGGCGTTTTCCAGTGTCACCACCATCATGAACAGGGTGCCCTACGGCTGGCTGATCCGTCTCTGTCACGTGGTCGGATCCAACATGATGGTGCTGGTGCTGATCCTGCACATGCTCTCGGTCCTCTTCATGGGCAGCTACAAGCGTCCGCGGGAATTGAACTGGCTTTCGGGCTTTGTTATCCTCAACCTGGTCATGGCCATCTCACTGACCGGCTATCTGCTACCCTGGAGCCAGCTCTCGTTCTGGGCAACCACGGTTGCCACCAACAGCGCCGGTGCAATTCCATACGTGGGCAGCTATCTGGTTGAGTTTCTGCGTGGAGGTGCACTGGTTGGGCCATACACCCTCGGCCGTTTCTTTGCCCTGCATGTGGCGGTAATCCCTATCGCTATTGCTGCCATGATCGGTCTGCATCTGTTCCTGCTGGAGCGCATCGGCGTATCCGCGCCTCCCTTTGGTCGACCGGATACGAAGAGCACCTGGAATGGTGACCGTTTCCAGCATGAGGACCATCCGGGCGGCATCCCCTTCTTCCCCAATTTCATGCTCAGCGACCTGACCTCCGCTGCCCTCTACCTGGCGTTCTTCCTGCTGATCCTGTTTTTTGCCCCGAACATATTCTTCCCCAAGGATGCCTTTATCCCGGCCAACCCGTTCCAGACTCCGGCGCATATCAAGCCGGAATGGTACTTCCTCCCCAACTATCAGACCCTGAAGATTTTTCCCAATGAATTTCTCGGGCTGATGGCCCAGGGGGTCGCCATGACGTTTCTGGCGCTGCTCCCCTTTATCGATCGCGGTCAGGAGCGGCATCCGCTCAAGCGGCCGCTCTTCATGGCCTGTACGATGGGTGGCATCCTGCTCTGGATCGGTCTGATGATATGGGGGCACTACTCATGAACAATCACAGCAAAATCATCCTCGGCCGCCTGGCAAACGCCGCGATCATACTCCTGCTGGCAGCGGTTACGCCTGTCATGGCAGGGGGAGAAACGGTCTGTATCCAGTGTCACGGTTCCCAGACCGGCAGGGGGCTGGTGCCGGTAAAACCATGGCAAGCCAGCATCCATGCCGAAAATGGCATTTCCTGCCATAACTGCCACGGTGGCGACCCGGCGGACTCCGCCAACGCCATGAGCCCGCAACGCGGTTTTCTGGGTGCACCCAGGGAAGGGGCCATCCCCGACTTCTGCGGACGCTGCCACATCGGCATCAAGACCGACTATCTGCGCAGTGCCCACGGTCGGGCGCTTGGCAAGGGCGGACCAACCTGCGTGACCTGTCACGACAGCCATGGGGTAACCAAAGTATCCATCGAACTGATCAGCGAAAAGAACTGTACCCGCTGCCACAGCTATGAGCGAGCCCGCATAATCCGTAACGCCATGGAACAGACCGAAGCAAACCTGGTAACACTCTCCCGGCGGATTGAGCAGTTCAAAGTGAGCGGAGTAGATACCTCTGCCCTGGAAAAAAGCCTCTTTAGCCAGCGCAACAGCTACCATTCGCTGTTCCACGAAGTGAATCCGACCAGAATCACCGCTGAATCGGCGAAAATTGCCGCTGAGCTGACTCGTATAAAGGGAAGCCTGGATGCCATAGATGCGGAGTTCCACCAGCGCAAGCTGATTGGTGGCATCGCCGTCGGAGCCGTCCTGCTGCTTGCACTGCTGCTTAACCTGCTCCGCAAAACCTATTCCTAGTATTTGTACGGTAGTATCACTCGGAAGGGAGACCGGACAGAGCATTCGTCCCGCCTCCCTTTTTCATGGCGTGAGCGACTGAGAGGCACAGATCAACCAACAAGGACATAAAAGACCAATTTGGTATTTTTTTGATTGACAATTTGTACCAAACGACATACATTCCCTTTCATGCAAAGGCGCACACACAAAACAGGCGACAACAATCGCAGCGAGCTGGAGTCCATCTGCAAGAAACATGGTCTGGCCCTGACCATCCAACGCAGAGCCATTCTGGAAACCCTCGTATCCAGAACGGATCATCCCACCGCTGATCAGGTCTATGAGGCTGTCAGCGCCAGAATGAAGGGTGTTTCCCGCACCACGGTCTACCGGGTACTTGACACCTTTGTGTCCATCGGCATTGCGAAGAAGGTCAGCAATCCCCAGTCAAAAGCCCGCTTCGATGCGGAGATGAACCGCCATCACCACCTGACATGCCTGAGGTGCGGCCTGGTTCTGGACATGTTCGACGCCAACCTGAGCGACCTGCAGCTTCCGAGCGGTATCGAGGACGAATTCAGGATACTGGACTATTCAGTCACCTTCACCGGCCTGTGCGCATCATGCAACGAAGCAACCTGCGGCCGGCCAGACAGATCAATCACCTGAACACACTGGCAGCACCAAGCATCAGCTTGCCGCACATAATTCTCACAAGGAGGAAGTATGAAACCCGTTGAACTGAAAAAGGATATTTACTGGGTAGGAGCAATAGACTGGTCCGTGCGTGATTTTCATGGCTATGAGACGCCGCGCGGCACCTCCTACAATAACTACCTGATCATGGATGAGGAAATCACCCTCATTGATACCGTGAAATATGACTTTTCCGATATCACCATCAAACAGATCGCCAACATTGTTGATCCTGCCAAGATCAAACACGTTGTCATCAATCACATCGAAAATGACCATGTTTCCAGTATTGACGACATCATGGCGCTGACCCCCAATGCGACCATCCACATCTCCGCCCGAGGCAAAAAGGGACTGGACCGTTTCTTTGACACCTCGCGCTGGAAATTCAATATCGTCAAAACCGGTGACACGCTCAAGATCGGCAAACACTCCCTGGTGTTCATCGAAACTCCGATGCTGCACTGGCCGGACTCCATGGTATCGTTCTGCCCGGAAGCGAACATCCTGTTCAGCCAGGACGCCTTTGGACAGCATGTGGCCTCATCGGCCCGCTTCGACGACGAATTTGACGAATGCGTTTCCCCGACCGTACTGGACGATTCGGTCGTTGACTACTACGCCAATATCCTGATGCCGTTCGGACAGCTGATTCTGGACAAGGTCGGCGACCTGGGCAAACTGGGCATCCAGCCCGAAATCATCGCCCCGGACCACGGCATTATCTGGAGGAAAAACCCGCAGCGTGTGCTTGACGCCTATGTGGATATGGCCACCGGCAAGGCTGATCTCCGGGCAATCATCGTCTATGACACCATGTGGAAAAGCACCGAAATCATGTGCACTCCCATCGCCGACGGCATTCGCAGCGAAGGTGTTGACTGCCGGGTCCTGAAACTGCGCGCAACACCCATGAACGTCATCATCAAGGAGTTCTGGAAGGCTCGCGGCACACTCTTCGGTTCCCCCACGCTCAACAACATCATGTATCCCACCGTTGCGGAGTGCCTGACCCACCTGCGCGGCCTGCGGCCCAAAAACCGTCTGGTCGGAGCTTTCGGCAGTTACGGTTGGGGCGGCGGAGCGGTCAAGGAAGCCTATGAAACCTTCACCAAGATGGGACTGGAGAAATTTGAACCCGGTCTCCAGGTCGTTTTCAAGCCTTCATCCGAGGATGAGGAAAAATGCTACAAATTCGGCCAGGACTTCGCAATCAGGCTCAAGGAGTATCAGGCACAGTTCTGATTCCCGGAGTCGATGTAACCAGATTCATTCTGCTTTGATGTGAGCATAAAAAAACGGCGTCCGCTGATCAACGGACGCCGTTTTTTTAAATATCCTGTATGCGATGCAGTATGCCTAAATCGTCCCCCTGGCAGGTTCAGCGTTTCGAAGCGATCAGGTTGAGCAGGTCAACCACCCGGTGAGAAAAGCCGGTTTCGTTATCATACCAGGCAATTACCTTTATCATGTTGTCACCGATCACCTTGGTGCTGGAAGCATCGATAATGGCGGAGAGCGGGTTGCCGTAGTAATCGACGGAGACGAGCAGTACATCACTAAATCCGAGAATTCCCGCCAGAATGCCCTTGGAGGCCTTCTCAAAAGCCGCGTTGACACTGGCCTCGTCAACCTTTTTGGCGAGGGTCGCAACCAGATCGATGGCTGACACATTAGGGATCGGCACATGGATTGCCATACAATCCAGCTTGCCCTCAAGTTCGGGCAGCACCCGTGAAACCGTCCTGGCAGCACCCGTAGTAGTTGGAATCATGGAAAGGGCCGCCGCACGGGCACGGTGCAGGTCTTTGTGCGGCAGGTCGAGAACACACTGATCGTTGGTATAGGCATGAACCGAGGTCACCAGCCCCTTTTCAATACCGAAACAGTCATTCAGCACCTTTGCCACCGGCGCCAGACAGTTGGTGGTACAGGAAGCGCCTGAGATGACCGTGTGTTGCCGCGGGTCATACAGATGGTCATTGACCCCCATGACTATGGTGATATCCGCATCTTCAGCCGGAGCGGAAACAACCACCTGTCCGGCTCCTGCCCGGAGATGCGGCTCGTTCTTCTCCCGGGACGTGAGCAGGCCGGTGGATTCCAGAACCACATCGATACGCTCCTTTTTCCAGGGCAATTCGTCATGGTTGTTGGTTGCATAGATCCTGATCGGTTTCCCGTTAAGGATCAGGCTGTCTGCAGTATGCTCAACCGTGCCGGGAAAGATACCGTGGACCGAATCATACTTAAAAAGATGCGCCAGAGTGGCAGCATCGGTCAGATCATTGATCGCAACGACATCGATACCCTTTCCTCCGAGCGCCAGCTTCGTTACCATCCTGCCGATCCTGCCAAAGCCATTGATGGCTACGCGCAACACCATGAGCCGCCTCCTCCATGGTGCCTTTTCAACAAAGACACCTGGAACACATTGAAATACCAACCCGATCCCTAATCAACACCACAAACAATAGATCAAAATAACAGCCCGTCAAGCCGTTAAAGTTTCGGGGCAAAGAATCGTCCCTGAGAGAAATGGGCCGGGTTTACTTTTTTTCCGGCCAGTAATTCCCCCCCACCAGTGTCACCGTAATACTTCCGACCCGCACCTTGGATTTCATCTGCACCGGAATGCGACGGTCATCATCCGACAGCCAGATAAACATGTCACCGGTTCGGGCAAAAATGCCCTCCGACTTGAGGACCGGTTTAATAACAATAGTCTTGAAACGCCCCAGCGGGATCTCGATCTCCTCACGCCGCAACACCTGTATTTCAGTATTCCAGAGCTTTTTGCAATCAAAGATATCGATGTAGGTAGATGTTCCCACCTGGAGCGGGATTGTGCGGACATGGAAAAAGCTGGAGAGCATATCGTAGGTCTGAGGGGTAATCTTCTGGGTGTTCTCCGTCTTTTTCAGCAAGTCCTTTGTCGTAACCAGCAATTTATGCCGATCAAAGACCGCGTCCTTCTGGAAACGAGTCCACCCTTCCCTGATGCGCTCGCGGTAGAGACGCGTCGCACCGAACAGCTGCGGCGGTGCAGCGGACGCAAGCACCGATTCGATCCGATCCTCAACCGGGAAAAAGTATTTCAGCCAGTCAGCCGAACGGGCGGTGGAGACGATAAAAAGCTCGTTTCCGACCCGACTCACCTGCTGCACCGCTCGACCAGCCGGCACCCCGGCATAGGATATTTCGAAATCCAGACGTTCGGGAAGGGGAAAAGCCATTCCCAAAGTTGAAAACGTCAACAGCAAGATGGAAACCATGAGGATCATGGCTGCACCCATGTAGCATTGTGAACGCATCAGCCTGCTCCTTGTCACCGGCTCAATCCATGTCCCGCGAACTAAGCCTGACCTGCCGCCGGAGAGTTTTCAAAAGCGGTCCTGGCCTGATGCATCTCCTCCACCTCGCGCAGCTTCTCACCCATCCAGGCATGGAAAATCTTTGCATTTTCATAGCTCATGACCACACCGGTATCGATGAACCTCACCATGCTGTTGGGCAGGTCTTCCGGCTCAACTGCGGTTTCGCGTCCGATGGCGCCTTCCGGGGTAATCTCGTGGCTGATTGATTCGGGCAGCGGCTGTCGCTCAAGATAAAAATTGATCACCATTTCGCCACGCGGCGAAAAGCCTCCCTGGGCGCCATTGACATAGTTCGGGTTGTAGCCGTAGTTAAAAACGTACTTGAAGGTTATTTCCGGTTTTTTTTGACTCATTCTAGATCTCCTTGCATTTCATCAAAGTAGTATGACATGCGATCCGGCATATCAACCCCTTTCACTTATCATATTCCGGAGTAATCATGAAAATAAAAGTGCATCCCCTGGTATCGGTTTGCACTCTGTCACGTTCGCCCGCGTAGAGTTGACAGCCGCTTCGTGCCAGCTGAGCCGAAAAAAAGCCATGCATTGACATCCCGGTCAACTCCTGATAGAAAGTACTAACTATTTCATTCAAGGAGGTTTTTCATGAAAAACGGGATCGTCAGAATCACCTTGGCCGCAACAGCCCTGTTACTATCCACCAGTCTCGTCTCCGCCACGGAAGTCACCGTTAAAACGCCTGATGTAAAGGGTGCAGCCAAAACATCCTTGGATAGCACCAAGGCAGGCGCCAAAGCCACGGTCGACAAAACCAAGGCAGCCGCCGATGCAACCAAGGGCAGCGCCAAGACAGCAGCAGCAGATGCCAAGGCGGCCGCCAAAGCAAAGATCGTTGATGTCAACAGCGCCTCTGAAGCAGAACTGAAAGCAATTCCCGGTGTGGGGGATGCCTACGCCGCAAAAATCATCGCCGGTCGTCCCTATGCCAACAAGACCCAGCTCAAGACTCGTAACATTCTTCCTGCTCCAGTGTATGAAAAAGTCAAGGATCTGGTCATAGCCAAGCAGGCTGTAAAAAGCGCAGCCCCGGCCAAGAAAAAATAGTCCTGCTGCATTGCATTGCGCAACATGAAAGGGCGTCCGGCAGCGGGCGTCTTTTTTTTCGCACTGCATCAAAAACGAGAGCATCCCACTCAAATCAACCCTCTTGTATTTCCGGATCGAACCGGCAAACCAAACCCATAAACCTTGACTTTATGTCGTAATATCAGTATTCTGACTGTTTTAAGAGCAGACAAGGAGTTGTAATGAAACCGCTTTTTCTGAACCCCCCTACCTTCGAGGACTTTGACGGCGGCGCCGGCGCGCGCTATCAGGCATCCCGCGAAGTGACCTCGTTCTGGTATCCCACCTGGCTCTGCTTTCCCGCAGCCATGATTGAGGGAAGCCGCGTTGTTGATGCCCCGGTGCAGAAGTTCGACGTGGAGAAGTGCCTGGAAATTGCCAAGGATTACGATCTGGTGGTGATGTACACCTCTACTCCCACCCTGAAGATCGACATAGAGACGGCGCGACGCATCAAGGCCCAGAAACCGTCCACTGTCACGGTCCTGACCGGCCCACACGTCACCATCCTGCCGGAGGAATCGCTCAAAGCCGGCATGGATGCCATCGACATCGTCTGCCGCGGAGAATTTGATTACGCCGTCAAGGAGTTGTGTGAGGGACGGGAATGGGAAAAAGTGGCGGGGATCAGCTTTTTGCGCGGGGGGAAGGCTGTTCATACCCCGGACCGGCCGATTTTGACCGACCTGGATTCGTTACCGTTTGTGGCACCGATCTACAAACGCGATCTTCCGATCAAGGAATATGTCATCCCCCATTTCAAAAGCCCCTATGTGGCGATCTACACCAGCCGGGGCTGCCCCGCAAAATGCACCTTCTGTCTCTGGCCCCAGACCTATTCCGGCCAGAAGATGCGTACCCGCTCTCCGCAAAGCGTCTACGAAGAGGTCAAATGGATCAAGGAAAATCTCCCCGAGGTTCGTGATATTTCCTTTGATGACGACACCTTCTCGGCAGACAAGAAACACGCCCGCGCAATAGCTGAACTGATCAAACCCCTGGGTGTATCCTGGGTGATAAATGCACGCGCAAACTGCGACTATGAGACACTCAAGGTCATGCGCGACGCCGGCCTGCATCATGTCATCGTCGGATTTGAGACCGGCAACGCCCAGATACTCAAAAACATCAAGAAAGGGGTCACCAAGGAACAGGCCATCCAGTTCGTCAAGGATTGCAAAAAACTGGGGATAACCATCCATGGCGCCTTTATCATGGGGCTTCCGGGCGAAACAAAGGAGACCATCCGCGAAACCATCGACTTCGCCAAGATGCTGGACCTGGAGTCGATCCAGGTTTCGCTGGCCTCCCCCTACCCCGGCACCGAGTTCTTTGAACAGTGCAAACGGGAAGGCTGGATCACATCTGACTCCTACATCGACGACACGGGACACCAGATGTGCATCATCAATTATCCCCACCTCTCAAACGCCGAGATTTTCAAGGCAGTGGAAGAGTTCTACAACAAATTCTACTTCCGCCCCAAATATATCCTGCGCAGCATAGGCAAGATGATCGTTGACGGCGAGGAGCGCAGGAAGCTGCTCAGGGAAGGCAAGCAGTACCTGCAGTACATGCGCAAGCGTAAAGAATCCTGTTCCGACCGCACGTAGCGGTCACATGTCCTGAAAGCAATGAAGCAGCTGATAATTACCTCAGACGACTTCGGACTGTCCGGCGGCGTCAACCGTGCGGTTGAGAAGGCCTGGCAAGACGGCATCCTGACCTGCGCCTCGATCATGCCGGCTGGCAGAGCATTTGAAGAGGCTGTTGAAATTGCCGGACATAACCCAGGGCTGCAAGTTGGGCTGCACCTGACCCTGGTTCAGGGACGCTCGGTCCTGGCTCCGGACAAAATACCCGATCTGGTGGATGAGCAGGGACACTTTCCCAACAATCCCATAACAGCCGGAATGCGTTACTTCTTCGACAAGAAGTTGAGAAACCAGCTGGAACGGGAGATACGGGCACAGATTGAACGGGTCAGGGACGCCGGCATTGCTCTGTCGCATATCGACGGCCATCTCAACATCCATCTGCACCCAACGATTTTTTCACTGCTCGCCGACATGATGCCCCATTATGGCATCACCAGCGTGCGACTCTCTCGGGAACGACTCACCCACAACCTGCGTTTCAACCGGGAGCGCCTGGCCGGAAAAGCAATTGAACGGCTCGTCTTCGGTTCCCTGGCACACCATGCACGGCACAGGCTTGATCGCATGGGGACGGGGTACGCCACGGAAGTCAAGGGCGTCCTCAACTCGGGTTGCATGACCGAACGGTATATCCTGGATATTCTCGACGGGCTGAACGTAGGGCTGACCGAAATCTATTTTCATCCCGGTTACCTGCCGGATGCGGAAATCACCCGCCGCATGCCCGATTACCGGCACCAGGAAGAATTGGCAGCCATCACGAGCCCCAGGGTTCAGCAAAAACTTATCGATTTGGGAATTGAACTGGTAAACTATCGGGGAGACAGAAAAAACCATGCTTAAAACGATCATTGTCATGCTGCTTGCCATTACCGCCGGTACCATTGGCGACATCCTGCTGACCAAAGGGATGCGGGAAATCGGAGACCTCTCGGCCATGAACCTGAGAGCCATCCTGGATGCATCACTACGGGCGCTGACAAGCCCCAAGCTCATGCTCGGCACCACCATGCTGGCCGTATTCTTCTTTCTCTGGCTGGCCGTACTTTCATGGGAGGACCTCTCCGTCGCTCTCCCCATGCAGGCGCTCAACTATGTTCTGGTGGCAGTCCTGGCAAAGTACATGTTGCACGAACAGGTGTCACCGCTTCGCTGGACGGGGATCATTCTGGTATGCATCGGCGTCATGCTGATAACCTCTTCCAGCAACACTGACGAACAGAAGAACAAGGCTGTTGTTGAATTATCCCATGCAGATTCCAAGATCGGGGGCTGAACATGCTGACAAACCATAACATCGGCTTCATTGGCGGCGGTAACATGGCCGAGGCTATCATTAAGGGGCTTCTGGCGGGTGGTGTCACGCCGGACAGCATCACGGTTGCGGAACCACTGCAATCGAGACGTGAGTTTCTTGCCTCCCGATATGCCGTGGCGGCAAGTGAGAGTTGTCAGAACGTGGCCGGCAATGCCGACATCATTATTCTGGCGATCAAGCCGCAGGTGGCTGACAGCGTATTGAGCGATCTGGCCCCGGCAATTTCCTCGGAAAAACTCGTCATCTCGATCATGGCCGGCATCTCCACCGGATTTATCGAAGAACACCTCTCCAGCGGATTGCGAGTAGTTCGGGTCATGCCCAACGCAGCGGCGCTGATCCAGGCAGCAGCCACCGCCATCTGTCCGGGCAAAAAAGCCGCTGAAAAGGATCTTGAAATGACCCGCGAGATTTTCTCCCGTGTCGGAACCGTGGTTACCACCTCGGAAAAGCTGATGGATGCCGTTACCGGCTTGTCCGGCAGTGGTCCTGCCTATGTATTCGGTTTCATAGAGGCACTATCCGATGCCGGCGTAAAAAATGGCCTGGCGCGGGACGTTTCCCTGGCGCTGTCAGTACAGACCGTTCTGGGAGCTGCCCGTATGGTATCCGAAACCGGCGAACACCCGGCCCTGTTGAAGGAGAAGGTCACCTCTCCGGGTGGTACAACCATCGCTGGTCTGCATACCCTTGAAAACGGACGTTTCCATGGCCTGGTCATGGATGCCGTTGACAGCGCCTGCAACAGATCAAAGGAGTTGTCCGGGAAGTAGCGCCGAAGTGGAACAACTAAAAGAGCACGCAAACTGTTTTTCAATAAAAGCCAGACACTCCCCTCGGAGGTATCCACATGTTTGAGGTTTTGAGCAATGTCTCACTCACCCCCCTGCTCCACCGCATGGTGATCAGGGCACCGCGGGTTGCCGCTGCCCGCAAGCCGGGCCAGTTCGTTATTGTACGCGCCGCTGAGGGTGAAGAGCGCATCCCCCTTACCATAGCCGATGCCGACGCGGGCGAAGGTACCATCACGCTTTTCATCCAGGCTGCGGGAGCATCAACCCGTTTTATCGTTGCCGTGCCCGTTGGCGGTTTTTTTCGTGACGTGTCAGGCCCCCTTGGACTGCCAACCCACATTGAAAAATGGGGGCGCGTCGCCTGCGTGGGTGGCGGTGTCGGAACTGCGGTGCTTTTTCCGCTGGCCAAGGCGCTGGCTGACGCCGGCAACGAAGTGACCACCATTATCGGCGGTCGCAACGCCTCGGTCATCATCCTGAAAGATGAACTGTCCGCCTTCTCCAAACGGGTAGCGATCACCACTGAGGACGGCAGCATGGGCCGCAAGGGCTTTGTGACCATGGAACTTTCCGACATGATGGCCGATCCGGCCACCTGCCCCCAGGCGGTGTTTGCCATCGGCCCGGTGCCGATGATGAAAGCCGTTGCCGAACTCACCCGCCCCCAGGCGATCCCCACCATCGTCAGCCTTAACCCGATCATGATCGATGGCACCGGCATGTGCGGCGGCTGTCGGGTGCTGGTGGACGGCGAGACCCGCTTTGCCTGTGTCAACGGACCGGAGTTCGACGCACATAAAGTAGATTTCGACAACCTCTTTGACCGGCTCGGCACCTATCGCAACCACGAAGCCGCCGATTGCCGCTTACATCAACAGGTGAAACCATGACCTCCAACATCTCCATCAAAGAACGCCTTGCCATACAACGGGTCCACATGCCCGAGCGGGACGCACATGTACGCAACAAGGAATTTTCAGAAGTTAACAAGGGACTTTCATTGGAAGACGCCATCCGTGAAGCGCAACGCTGCCTCATGTGCAAGACCCGCCCCTGTGTTGCGGGCTGCCCGGTAAGCGTATCGATTCCCGAATTCATCGCCAGGCTGGCTGAGGGCGATCTCGTGGGAGCAGCCCAGATTCTGCGTGGTGACAACGCCCTGCCCGCCATCTGCGGACGGGTGTGCCCCCAGGAAACCCAGTGCGAGGAAAAGTGCGTCTGCGGAATCAAGGGTGAGTCCGTTGCCATCGGTTACCTTGAGCGTTTCGTGGCAGATTGGGCCATGGAACATGATGACCAGCTCGAAGCTGAGGTGCGCCCCACCCTGACCGGCAAAAAAGTTGCCGTTGTCGGAAGCGGCCCGGCCGGACTGACCGCGGCCGGAGAGCTTGCGCGCGCCGGTCACAGTGTGATTATCTTTGAAGCACTCCACGACACCGGCGGCGTCCTGAGATACGGCATTCCGGAGTTCCGGCTGCCCAATGACATCATCGACTCAGAAGTCAACCTGCTGAAAACAGTTGGCGTAGAAATAGAGTTCAACGTGGTTGTCGGCAAAACCCTGACATTACCGCAACTACAGGAGGAGTACGACGCCATCTTTATCGCCAATGGCGCCGGCCTTCCCACACTGCTCAAGATACCGGGAGAAAACCTGAAAGGTGTCTATGCGGCCAATGAATACCTGACCAGGGTCAACCTGATGGGAGCGGGTCGTTCCGAGCATGCCGCCACACCGATTATCAAGGGCAGGAATGTGGCTGTTATTGGTGGCGGCAACACGGCTATGGATTGCGTTCGCACCGCCAAACGTCTCGGAGCGGAGCGGGCCATGATCGTCTACCGCCGCACCGAGGCTGAAATGCCTGCCAGGGCGGAGGAGATCAAACACGCCAAAGAAGAGGGGGTTGAATTCCTGCTACTTACCGCCCCGGTTGCAATTCTGAGCGATGACAAAGGCTGGGTTGCGACACTCTCCTGCCAGCGCATGGAACTGGGTGAACCGGATGAATCCGGACGACGCAGACCGGTGCCAATAGAGGGAGCTTTTTTTGATCTCCCCACTGAGGTGGTGATAAATGCAATCGGCACACGCGCCAACCCGCTCCTGACAGCCAGCGCCCCGGACCTGAAGCTGAACAAATGGGGAAATATCGATACGGATGAAAACGGTTTGACCAGCCTTGAGGGAGTCTTTGCCGGCGGAGATATTGTCCGTGGCGGTGCCACGGTCATCCTGGCCATGGGTGACGGAAAAAAAGCCGCGGCAGCAATCAATCGGTATCTAAGCGGAAAAAAGGGGTAGGCTTGGTTTAATCTTCTGGCTTGAGCGTCGCTCGCACCATCTGCACGGACACGCGGGGCAGCCCTAACGGGGTATGCCCCGTTTCCGCTTTGTGCAGGTACGCCAGGGAAGCGAAGCTCCATCAGATATCAAGAAATTGCAATGCGACTTTCGATGTATCCAGACGGGTAACTCTGGCAGGATACTCACCGGGACAAATCTTGGGATCACGACACAGTAAAAGACCACAGCTGTCTCCGGGAGAGATACTGGCGGGAATTGTGTCATCGCAACGCACCAACACCCCTGATATGGAAATATTTTCGAGCTTGCAGGAATAGAAATCACCCTTGAAAACAAGAAGGCATTTGTCATTGCATGCGACCCGCCTGCCACGCCGTGCTTCACTGTCCATTCTTGCCCCCTTCCAAAACCCACACCTTGGGATTTTTTCATAGAATACTGTACCACAGATTTGACGTGCTGGACGTTATGTGATGTCAAGCTGTGCCTGCATCCGCATAACAGCGCACCAAATCCGCACCGCTCCCACATCTCAAGTTGATCTCTTTTTATCGGTGGAGGGCATATCACCAGAATTCAGATCATCATACAGCTTGATCTGCTCTGCCAGCGAGAGTTTGCGGCGACAGCATCCTTCGATGTTCAGACAGAGACGGCAGCGATCATCCGAGCACCATTGACAGAATGTGCAATCGGGACAGGGATGTTTTTGGGGAGTGTCCTCACCCATCAGTACACCTCGTTTCGCTTGACGGCGTTGCCTTCCAGCAACCGCGCAAATGCTGTGCCCCTGTCGGCGTTAACCAACAGATAACGGGGAAGTTTCATCACCGTATCCCGTTCTGTGGCATGACGGCGTTCAATGGTAAATGTGGCCACATAACCGGCCTGGGAAGCTTTCCTGATCAAAGCGTCATCGTATATGCCGAATGGCCATGCAAGCAGATCTACGACGCCACCCAATTCTGCTTCCAGCTTGGCTTTTGATTTTTCCAGCTGGCTCATGACAAACTTGTCCAGGGCTTCAGCGGTACGTTTTTTTCTCTCTTTTTTGAAGTTGGGATGCCAGTAAGTATGCGACTGAACGTCAAACAAACCGCTCTTCTTAAGTTCACGTAACTGGTCCCAGGTCATGGCGTATTTTGCATTTGAAATAGCAGAAGGATATACAAAAACAGTGACCGGATAACGATAGCGCCGGATAATCGGTAACATCTCCTCATACACCGTTTTATGGGCATCATCCTCAACTATCACCACCGATTTTGGCGCAGGTGCAGCACCTTTGCCACGATAATAGTCAATCAGACGTCGTAACGGGATCACAGTGTAGCCGTTGTCCTGCAGGTATTTCATCTGCGATTCGAACACTGGAGTAGTAATGGTCATACCATCGACAACCTTTGCTCCCAAGCGATGGTACAGCAGGATCGGAACCCGGAAAGAATCGGCACAACTGGCGGTACAGGTCAACATGATGAATACAGCACAAAAAAAGAAACGCAAAAGTGGTCCACAAAACATACAACATTACCTTTCCCTGTAAATTATACCCTACACATTTCGAAATATATTTAGCGCTCGAACAAAGCTCACGTTTTGCCCTTGACAATTATAGAACAATATTCTAATCTTTCAAAATTAGGTACACCTCGATAATTTTACCTTGATTTTTTTGTTCATGAGCGCTATTATTTTCGCTTTTCAAAAAATCACACGAATTTATTCACTACCATCATTATTTAAGTGCATAAACAGGATACTATCATGGCCAGAAAAGAAAAAACGGAATATCTTATCCAGGCTGTCTCCCATGCCCTGGATCTTTTAGAACAGTTCCATGGAGAAGTGGACGAACTGGGAGTCACCGAACTCAGCAAACGCCTCAAACTCCATAAAAACAACGTTTTCAGACTATTAGCAACCCTCGAGTCCCGTGGCTACATCGAACAGAACAAGGTTACGGAGAATTACCGCCTGGGCCTCAAGACGCTGGAGATCGGTCAGACCTTTATCCGCCAGATGGGACTCCTGCGTCAATCCAAACCGATACTCGAGTCGCTGGTCAAGGAGTGCAACGAGACCACCTATGTGGCAATCCTCAAAGACTTCAACATCATCTACCTGGATGCCGTTGAAACAAGCATGACGGTGCGCGTCGTTCCCCGGGTGGGCTCATGGCTGCCAGCCTACTGCACTGCCGCGGGCAAGACCCAGATCGCCTTCATGAGCGACGAGGAACTGGAAGAATACCTGAACTCCAGGGAACTGAAAGCTTTTACCGAACACACCATCACCGACCGTGAGGTCCTCAAAAAACAGCTCCTGGAGGTGGCCGAAAAGGGGTATGCCATCGACGACGAAGAACTTGATAACGGTGTCAAGTGCGTCAGCGCCCCTATCCGCGACTACACCCGCCGCATCATCGGCGCGGTTAGCATCTCCGGACCATCCATGCGTTTTGAAAATGATCGCATGGAAAAGGAGCTTATCCCGCTGACGCTGAAGGCCGCAGAAGAGATCTCAACCAAGCTCGGCTTCCAGAAATAAACCATTGAATTCAATGCAATTTTGAAGGCGGCTTTTAGTCGCCTTTTTTCATTTCCACCCGAAGCAGACATTCATCAGCCACTGCAGACAGAGCGAGGCATTCAGATGTTGACCTATAAAGTTATTGAACTCAGCACCGTCACAGAAGAGACTATCCAGGATGCCCTGAATGAACAGACCGCACTGGGATGGCGCTACGATGGCATCCAGTTTGCCATGCGCGACTCAAGCAGGCGCCCGTCCATGGCCTTTATCCTTTTCACCCGCGAAGACGCCGCTGAGAGCGTTCCCTCATGAGTCACGACAACACCCTCTATCTGGTGGACGGCTCATCCTACATCTACCGGGCCTACTTCGCCATCCGCCATCTCTCCTCCCCAACGGGACACCCCACCAACGCCATTTACGGCTTCACCCAGATGCTGCTGAAACTGCTCAAAGACCACCAGCCGCAGCATGTGGCGGTGGTGTTCGATGTCGGCAGGACAACATTTCGAACGGAACTGTATCCCGAATACAAAGCCAACCGCGCCGCCATGCCGGACGACCTGCGGGCACAGATGGAGCCAATCCGCGAGCTGGTACGCGCCTTCAATATCCCGGCTTTGGAGTTGGCCGGTTTTGAGGCCGATGACATCATCGGCTGCCTGGCAGCCCGTTTCAGCGCCACTGGGGGCAAGGTTGTGGTTGTAACCGGCGACAAAGACCTGATGCAGATCGTAACCGAGCGGGTCACCCTGCTGGACACCATGAAGGACAAGCAATCGGGTATTAGCGATGTCATCGAGCGTTTCGGTGTGGGACCGGACCGGGTCACGGACATCCTCGCTCTGGCCGGTGACACCTCGGACAACATACCCGGCGTGCCGGGAATCGGTGAGAAAACCGCCACCAAGCTGATCACTGAATTCGGCTCACTGGACCAGCTGCTGGAGCGGGCCAGCGAGGTCAAGGGTAAAAATGGCGAAAAACTACGGGAATTCCGTGAGCAGGCCCTGCTGTCGCGCCGTCTGGCAACCATCGAATGCAATGTCCCGATTGAGATCAGCATGGCCGACCTGCTCAGCCGGGAACCGGACCGGGAAGCCCTGAACAGCCTCTTCAAACAATATGGATTCACCTCACTGATCAAGGAGCTGACCGGACGTCCGACTCTCTCAAACGACGATTACCGCACAGTCACAACCGCGCTTGAGCTGGATGAGCTCGTGCAAGCGCTTGAGCAGGCCGGCGAGTTCGCCATCGACCTGGAGACAACCAGCCTCAACCCCCGGGATGCCGGCATCGTCGGCCTATCCTTCTCCTTCAGGGATCACCAGGCCTGGTATATCCCGATCGGACACAGTGGTGACACCGGCCTCCAGCCCGGCCAGCTCCCCGGCAGCATGGTATTGGAACGATTGCGCCCGCTACTGGAGAATCCCGCTCTCCGAAAAGTCGGCCAGAACATCAAATTCGACATGCAGGTATTGGCCGTAAACGGCATTCCCCTGCAGGGTGTCTGGTTCGACACCATGCTGGCCTCTTACGTTATCAACCCCTCCCGTCAGGGGCACGGCCTGGATGCCCTGGCCCAGGAGCATCTCAACCACAGAATGATCAGCTACAGCGAAGTAACCGGTAGCGGCAAGACGCAGATCAATTTTTCCCACGTTGAGGTCGAAGCGGCGTCAGGTTACGCTTGCGAAGACGCCGATGCGACCTGGCTCCTGCATCGTAAATTTGCCCCACTGCTGGCCGAAAACAATGTGGAAACACTGTTTCATCGCATCGAGATGCCGCTGGTTCCCATTCTGGCGGAGATGGAAAACCACGGCGTTCTGCTCGACACACAACTCCTGGCGGGTCTCTCCACGGATTTTTCTTTACGTATGGCCACGCTGGAGGAGCATATATTTGAACTGGCCGGCGCACGTTTCAACCTCAATTCCCCCAAACAGATGGGTGAGGTGCTTTTTGAGCGCCTGGAACTGAAAACCGGCAAAAAGACCAAGGGCAAGACCGGCTGGTCCACGGACAACGAGGTGCTCACCACCCTGGCCGAGGAGCACGAAATTGCCCGTTTGATCCTGGATTACCGGGGAGTCTCCAAGCTCAAATCCACCTACAGCGATGCGCTTCCGCGTCTGGTTCATCCCCGCACCGGACGGGTGCACACATCCTACAACCAGACCGTCACCAACACCGGCCGCCTGTCATCATCCGACCCCAACCTTCAGAACATCCCGATCCGCAGCGAGGAAGGACGCATGATCCGACACGCCTTTATCGCGCCTCCGGGACAGGTCATCCTCTCGGCCGACTATTCCCAGATCGAACTGCGCGTGTTGGCCCATCTCTCCGGCGACCCGGTTTTCTGCCGCGCCTTCGAGAACGATGAAGACATCCACACCCGCACCGCCAGCGAGGTATTCGGCCTGTTCCCCGAAATGGTCACTCCCGAGATGCGTCGTCAGGCCAAGACCATCAACTTCGGCATCATCTACGGCCAGGGTTCCTTCAGCCTGGCCAAGCAGCTGGGCATCGCCCGCAAAACCGCCGAGGAATTCATCGCTGCCTACAAGGACCGCCATCGCCAGGCGGTCGGGTTCCTGGATGACTGCATCCGCCAGGCGGAAGAAAACGGATTTGTCACCACCATCCTGGGGCGCAGGCTACCGATTCCGGAGATCACCAGCAGCAACGGCAACATCCGCGCCTTTGCCCAGCGCAACGCCATCAACTACCCGATTCAGGGCTCGGCGGCCGACATCATCAAGAGCGCCATGATCCGGGTTGACAGCCGCATTCGGGCAGAGGGGCTGCAAAGCCGCCTGATTATGCAGGTGCATGATGAACTGGTCTTTGAAGTGCGGGAGGATGAACTGCTACGCATGGAACTGCTGGTGGAGGAAGAGATGTCGCGGGCGGTCGAGGTGCGAGTGCCGCTCAAGGTCGATATCAGCCACGGTGCCAACTGGAGCGAGGCGCACTGAGAAAAATCCAATAGCTCGTTAGAATACCAAGCGGGGACAGGCCAAAGAGCCTGTCACCGCTTGATTTGATCCTCCGTTTGGAAATCGGTAGCTATGGTATCGTTAACATGGTCATGTTTCCCAGATGCGCATGTCCCGGAACAGGACAGGTACCCCACCCGCAATCACAGGTCATTGACCCTGCCCATGCCGATGGGCGGTTCTTCCTGATCAGGATCCGACTCCGCCTGTTCCCTGGCGATCTCCGGCATCCTCTGGACAGTGTATTCATAGGTATCCTGGGTAAAATCCGCGGCCAGCCCCCAGGTGCTGCCACAGTATGAACCGACTGCCATCTTGACCAGCTCGATCGATCCACGCATGAAGCCTTCCGTGCCACCATAATACATGGAATAGGCGATGGCTTTGCCCAGCGAATAGTAGGTGCCCGGCTTTTCGGAAGCATAGTTCATCGCCTTGTCCCCCACGTACCCCGCCCAGCCGGCAGCCGATTTGATGGCCGGATCATAGAGACCCTTGTAGCGTTCTCCCGGCTCAGCCATAAGTGCCTCATCCCGCACCAGACCCTCGGGATCAACGGCGTTGAGCGGGTTGTTCCCCACGTAGGCATACAGGTTCGCTCCCCCCAGGATGCCGATCGGGTCCTTCTGCATGAACCTGCCGGTGATTGCATCGTACTGCCGGTTTTTCATGAAAAAGAGACCGTTGCCATCGTCCATAACGCCGGATGCGCCCACAAAGGTGAACGGATTGGGTACGCTGCCACTGGACTGGGATATTTCACCGGAAGGGAGGTAGGCGTAGGCAGCGGCCATTTTTCCCGACGTGTCGGACAGGGCGATGGTGTTGCCGGTCTTGTCGTAGTGGTAGAAGTAGTACGCTCCGGCCGGGGTCGCCATGGCAACCAGGCGCCTGCCAACATAGAAGTAGTAGGCGATCACCTGTCCGGAGCCGTCGCTCTGGAACAGGAGCCTGCCCTGCTGGTCATAGTGGGAGTTCACCGTCTGGGCGCCGGTTACGGCCTTTGTCCTCTGCCCCAGGGCATTGTAGGTGAACGTGGTCGTCCCTCCGGCGCGTGTCAGCGTGGAGAGCCGGTTCATGCTGTCATAACCGGCTGACAGACTTCTGCTTCCGGAAACTCCTGTCAAATTGCCGTCCCAGTCATAGGAAAAGACATCCCCTCCCCAGGAGGCAACCTGGTTCAGATCGTTGTAGATCGGCGAGACGGTTTTGGGCGTAAGGGCCGGATACAGAGGCAGGACCCTCCCCTCTCCGATGACATTGCCCATGGCATCCCTGGTGTAGGTCAGCTGCACAAAGGGAACACCGCCTTTCTTGTGGTTCATGGAGGAAAGCTGGTTCTTCTGATCATAGCTGTAGCTTGAAACCGTGCCATTGGAACGGTTTTCACTGAGGACATTGCCTGCCGGATCGCGCTGGAAGCTGACAGTTTGCCCTCCCAGGGTCATGGAGGCTATCCGGTTGCGCTTGTCGTAGACATAGGTGACGAGCACGCCACCGGGATAGTTGATGGAACTGAGCCGTCCGGCCAGGTTGTAGGTAAAGGTTGCCGACCTTCCTCCCGGCCAGGTTATGGCGGTCGTGTTGCCGGCATCGTCATAGGCATAGGAGGTTGTTCCGGATGGATCGGCGGCCTGGGTCATGTTGCCGACGGCATCATAGGCATAGGATGCCAGCGAAGCACCTGAAGAGTAACTGTTTTTTCCCGTGAGAAGACCATCAACTGAATAGGAGTAAGTAAGGCCATCCCAGCGCGAATTGATCCACCTGTTCAGCCGGTTCGCCCCGTCCCAGGAGAAGATCAGACGGTTCTCCGCCATATCCCTGATGATCCAGGGCAACCCCTGGTCAAAGGCAAAGTTCGTGGTTTTTCCCCGCTCATCGGTGATCGTGGAGATATTCCAGCTTCCATCATAGGTCAGAGATTTGGTTCCACCCAGCGCATCAGTGATCAGCGAGGGGCGGTAGAGCTTGTCCACGGTGGTGGAAGCGGCGGCGCCATTGGGAAAGACGGTCCGCACCAGGGTATTGGTTGCGTCGTACTCCATGGTCGTGACGTAACCGAGCGGATCAGTGACGCGCACCGGCTGGAGCAATTTGTTCCGGGCAATGGATGTGCTGTGGTTGTTTTCATCGGTTACGGCGATCAATGCGCAGCAGTCGTAGGTAAACCTCCTGATCGAGCCGTCGGCGTTGGTGATGGCGGTGACCCGGTCATTGTTGTCGTAGCTGTAGGAGGTCGTGTTGCCCAGGGGGTCGGTTTCCGAAACCTTCCTAAGTCCCTTGGCGTCGTAGCCGTAGCGCCAGATCGCTCCACGGGGGTCCGTGACCGAGGTGACGTTGCCGTAGGCATCGTAGCCCAGGAAGCTGCTCTTGCCCCGGGCATCGGTGATCCTGGTGGGCAGCCCGTTGGTATAGGTGAAAGTGGTGCTGCTGCCCGAGGGGCGGATCACTCTGGTGCGGTTGCGGTTGGCGTCGTACTCGTAGCGCCAGGTTTCCCCCTCCGGATTTCTCATGCTGGTGCGGTTGCCGACGGCATCATAGGTATAGGTGGTGGTTTTATCGATCCGCTGGGTGGTGGTGAGGGTGTTTCCTCCGGCGTCGTAGGTCTTCTGGGTCGCCCATCCCATGGGGTCAGTATAGGAGGCAAGGAGTCCCCCGGTGTAGGTTTTAGTGGCCGTGAACCCGAGCGGATCCTTGGCAGATGTGGAGAGCCCCTCCTCGGTGGAGGCGAAGTATGAGACATTGCCGGTTGCGTCGGTGGCGCTGTTGCCGTCGTACGAATACTCCTTCGTATAGGTCTGGCTCCGGCCCAAGGGATCGGTTACCGTTTTCAGCCGTTTCGGTGCAACGCTCCCGTCATATCCAAAACTGGTGACCTTGTCCCCCAGGGTCATGGAGAGCAGATAGCCTTCGGCGTCGTAGGCGAAGACAGTCTGGTTGCCCAGCAGGTCGATGCTTTTCGTCAGAAAACCGGAGGCATTGTATTCGTAGCGGGCAATCAGGCCACTCGGTACCGTCATGGAGGTACAGCGGTTGGACAGGTCGTAACCGAACGAGGTAACCCGGCCGGCTGCATCGGTGATGGTGCTGATCATGCCGTTGGCATTGTAGGCGATGGTGACGCTACGACCGTTGGCGTCGCTAATGGACTTCAACGGCCAGGTACCGTACAAAATAGGGGGGGTGAAATCAAAACGGTACCTGATACCCTTGCCCCTCGGTTCATGGATCCAGTAATCGTAGGAGCCGGCACTGTTATAGTACCAGGTGAGCCGGTCGCGGTTACCCGACGGAGATGATGGGGTGACTGCCAACTGCAAGTTGCTAACGCCCGGACAGACCGCGGTGGTCTTGTCGAATTTCAGGAAGTTGCCTCCCCCCTGGAACAGGGCAACCTGGCTGGCAGAGCAGACGGTGGTCTTTACCTTCGATTCATACTCAAAGGTCCAGCCCCTGCCGAACATGTCGACCTCACCGTTGTTGGAGTTGTAGGTGCGGGTCATCTCCAGGTCGGGACCAATGCTTGCGTAGGAAAAATCCGTATCCGCTATGACGAGACTGAGTGCTGCTGTGTTTACCAAGAACCTGGGTAATCCGGACTTGCTTCAGCCACCCGGCCCGGCGCCCCGCTTGTTCTTGAATTTCCTGATACGGGGCTGTCCCGGTTGCGGGTTATCATCGCAATACTCCGTATCGGGGCTGATGTCGTCGCCCCCCAGCAGGTTGGCCCGCACCGGATCATAATTGGCGATGGCCCAGTTGATCTGGATACTGGTCCCGCTGATGCCGGAGCCGTCACTGTGGTAGATCAAGGCGAATTTTTTTGCGCTGGCCGGGATATAGAAGGAGGTGGCCATATTCAGGGTAGCCGTGCCCACACCCTGCCTAAGATTGACACCATGAAACTGGTTGTTGACATCGTAGTAACCGAAGTACAGGGAGGGATAGGTTGCGGAGGTTGGTTTGATCGAAGCGGTAAAGGTGATCTCTGTCCCATAGGGAGGGTCCATCAATCCATAGTCGCAGGACCAGAAATTTGTTGCCTCAATGTAGCCGCAGCTACCGGAGCCGAAAAAACTGGTCTGCGGAATACCCTGGAGATTCCAGGTGATGGTTTCGCCACCGGCAGATATGCTTGTATCGGCATAACCGGCCATGGGGCGAAACAGGGCCAGTTGCAACAGAAGAAGGATGATTCGAGACAGATCAATGCGCATCGGTCTGCTCCTTGTCACTGATTCGTTCATGGCATGCTCCCCAACTTTTCCCTTCATCGCAGCACCAGGCGATCCACAGTCGCCGCTCCACTCTGTATGGAAAACACTCCCTGAACAACGGTGGAACCAACCACGCTGCCATAGCCGGCGTCGAATCCGCCGCGAATGAGTACGTTGCTGCCCTGGTTCAGGGAGAGGTTTTCCGTAAAGGTGGTTGCCATTGCCTCGACCGTAACATTCCCGGAAGTGATGGCATTGCAGGCCGAGTTCAGGCTGTCGAAATAGGTTGGTGGTGTGGCTGATATGCGCGCCGGCTGGATGAGAATGAAGCGTGATGTCACCTCGGTGTTACCGCCGGGGGTCAGGGCACAGTCCCCCGTGCCGCTGCAGCCACCGTTGAACCAGCCGTCAAAGAGCGAACCGCTGCTCGGATCGGCGTGCAGGGTGAGGCCGGCGCCGGTGGTGAAGAGCACGGAACAGGGTTCCTCGGTGCAGGAGATGCCGCCGGGAACACTGTGGATATTGCCCGCCCCGTCCCCAGAATAGCGGACCGTAACGGTTGAGGTGGGTTGCGGTGCGGTGGCGAAAGTCCAGGACACCGGTCCGGCCATCGTATTGCCCGACAGATCTTTCAGGCCGGCCACGGAAACGGTGTACACTGTGCCGGTTGCCAACGGACTGCTGGGGGTGAAGGTAACACTGAGCGGGCCGCGGGTTACCTGCCCGGCTGTGGAGCCGCCCGGGCCGGTAAGGGTGATAGCAGACAGGGCACTGGCATCGGACACCGGTTCCGACAGGGTAATGGTGATTGCGGTCGATACCGTGACCCCGCTTGCATTGCTTGCAGGGGTCCTACCGGTAATGGTGGGAGCTGTAGCATCCGGCAACACACTCATGCCAATGGTATTGCCGGCAGCATCGTAGGTATAGCTGATACTGCCGCCGGTTTCATAACTTACTGTTTTGATTCGATTGAGAGCATCGTAGGTGTAGGTGGCAGCCGTAACCATTGTGGGCGGGATAACAAGGGTTGCCGCAATTATGAACAAGCAGGCAAAACAGGATAGCAGTTTCGTCGCAATCAAGATCGGCCCCCACTTAATGAGAATGCAAATTAGCCTGACTATGACGTAGTCGGGAACCAAAAACAAGGTAATTTCGTTGACGAACTGCACCTGGAGTGAGGTACTGAGTATACAAAATGGGCTTTTTTCCTGATGAGACGGAACGTTCTCTAACAGCCAAAGGCACTCGGCTCACGCCGGATGGGGATCCGTATGGAGAAACCAGCGCTCCAGCACCACATGACGGGCAAACCAGCTGTTGCACAGCAGACGAGAGCCGAGAAAGCGTGCAATAGCTGATGAACTGGTTGCAGCAGGAATTTTCATACTCTTACCGCCACAAAGGCTGGTCAGTCCGGCCGCGTACGGCTCCAGTCTGTCGCGTCTATAATCTCCACCAGCCGCCAGAATGGTATCGGCCGCCAGCAGGGCTGACTCGATCGCGGGCAGGATCCCTTCACCACTCTGAGGATGGGCAAGCCCGGCCGCATCACCGACCAGCAGCGCGCCATCCCCCACGCAGGTGCGCCCTCCCCGTCGCTGGCAGACACGATAGGCATGTCCCTGGAAGTGGTCGACCATGCCCGGATCCACTCCCCATCGTTCTCCAATAAACGTGCAGAAGTCCCTCCTGTGGCGGCTAAGGTCAGCTCTATCCATGCGTCCCAAGCCGACATTGAGAAAACCCTCCTTACGGAACAGCCATCCATACCCTTTCATGTCCCGGCAGAAATAGAGCGCCGGCGTTTCGGCCGGGACGCGGCACAGCCGTTGCTGCTCCCGGTTCATGGCAAACTCGGCCACCTGTGCGACTACCACATCCTCTCTGCCGACAGGCGCCCCCAGCAGACGAGCCACCGGGCAGAAATGACCACCGGCACCAACCAAAAGCCGTGCACTGATGCTCCCGTTCACGAGCCAGCCGCCATGGTGCCGTTCCAGTGAAAACACCGGCTCACCCAGAATCCGGCGCACACCACTGCGCTGCAGCAGGAAATGATCGAATTCGTAACGCCGGATACCGAAACTGACTATCGCGTCATAGCGGGTACACACCTCGGCCCCGTGTATCAAGCCGGTGCGGAAGGCGTTGATAGCCTGTAGCACCCGCCCCTGGCCATACTCCTCCGGGTCAAGTTTCAGTATCTCCAGCACCGGCGGTGTAATCCAGCCGGCGCAGGGCTTGGGGCGCGGAAACACTTCCCTGTCCAACAGCAGCACATCGAGCCCTGCCTGGACGAGCTTTCCGGCACAAACTGATCCAGCCGGGCCACCGCCGACAACGAGCACTTCGCAGCGCTCCATCAGGGCACGTCCGATGGGACGGAAAGGTGGGAGCGTGTCCAGGGAATGCGGTTGTTGGAGGGGCGCGAAAACAGGACCTGGTACAGTTGCAGGTTGCCGATGGTGAAGTTTACGATGCAGCCGGACAGGTAGAGTTGCCAGGCCCGGATAAAACATTCGTCGAACATATCCCGCACCCGCTCCCGATTGTGTTCAAATCGCTCCAGCCAGTGCTCGCAGGTCTTCGCATAGTGCAAGCGCAGGTTTTCCACATCCAGGACGCTGAACTCCCAGGGTTCGAAAAGCGCCATCATCTCCCGCAACGTTGGGGGATACCCACCGGGGAAGATACGCTTCAGAAACCAGGGGCTCATGGGGGTGGAAATATTTTGCCCGATGCAGTGGATCAGACCAAGTCCATCCTGTACCAGGCAACGATTGACCACACTTCCCAGTTCCTGGTAGTGGTCAGGGCCCACATGCTCCAGCATCCCCACCGAAACAAACACATCATAGCTTCCCGTTATGGCCCGATAATCATCCTCCACATACTCTACCCGCCCCTCCAGCCCTTCGGCCCTGGCACGTTCACGCGCATAGGCAATCTGCTGGCGGGAAATATTGTACGCCTTGACCCTGACCCCGTAATGACCGGCCATGTGGAGTGCCAGCGCTCCCCAACCGCAGCCCGCCTCCACCACGCTCTGCCCCGGACGCAGGCGCAACTTGCGGCAGACCAGGTCCATCTTGGCGACCTGAGCGACTTCCAGCGAGGCATCCGGATGGGGAAAGTAGGCGCAGGTATAGAGCAGTTCCCTGTCCAGCCAGAGCTGATAAAACTCGTTACCGATATCGTAGTGGTGGTGGATATTCTTTTGCGATTCTGCAGGGGAGTTGAGGTTTGGCTGATTGCGGCGGTAGGCGAGCGGATCGGACCTGCGCCGGAAGTGGGATGTGCTGGCCATGGACCGGTAGACCGTCTCCAAAAACAGTACCAGTCCCCCTTCGATCTCGATCCGGCCAGCACAGTAGTCATCGCCAAAGTGCAGCAGGGGATTAGTCAACAAACGCCAGAGAGTGGACCGACTGCGAATCCGCATGCCGACGGCAGGGATGGAATTGGGCGGCGTTACTTCTTCCTCATTCCACAAAACCACCCGCATTGGAGGTTCTCCAATGGCATGCAGAAATTTGTGAACCAGCCATCGATCGACAGCAGTGACCTTTTCAGCAGTACTCGCCTTGCATTTCCTGCCGGAAAGCGGCAGGGGAAATGTGTTTGTCCAGGGATCTTTCATGGTAGACACCCCGTACAGTTGAATTTATTATTTCAAGTTTGAACCGCCTGGGCAATAAGTCAAGCGGGCAAATTCCCGTTCATGCAATGTGAATAATGATTCTCTTGAGTTGCAGTGCGGAGGTGTTACCATTGATGGAACATGAACTTGACGTTTCTCTCTCTTCTTAATGTCATTAAAACAAAGGATTTCAATCATGCAAAAATCAACCACAAAAACAGCAGGGTTTGCTGCATTCGCCGTTATCGTCATCCTGGCGGGCATCCAGCTTGTACCCTATGGCCGAAAGCAGAGCAACCCTCCCATCATCAGAGAGCCGGCCTGGAATTCTCCGGAAACCAGAGCATTGGCAAAGCGGGCCTGCTTTGACTGCCACAGCAACGAAACCGTATGGCCATGGTATAGCCGGGTTGCGCCCGTCTCCTGGCTGATCCAGTGGGACATCACAAACGGGAGAAATGAATTGAATTTCTCTGAATGGCAGAATGGTGTGCAGGAAGGGGAAAATCCTAAGAAAATCAATGAGGAACTGCTTGAAGGAGAAATGCCGCCGCTCCAGTATACGCTCATGCATGCCGAGTCACGGCTGACAAAGCAAGAGCGGCAACAATTGGCGGATGGCCTGACCGCGACCGCCACGCACACAAACCGCTGAACCACAGGGGGCGCGGCCAGCCGCGCCCTGCTATTCCTTCCGCCGCTGCGAAGCCAGCTTTTTCCCCAGCTTGCGGGCCTTTTCTCTAGTCCGCTCTCCCAACTCCTGATGTGGCTGTTGCGCTGCCAACCCCATAAAGAGCACGCCAATGGTTTTCGCGCCCAGCACATCCGCCGCCTGCTTCAGCGACCCGACGATCTTCGACAGCAGACGGGCAAGGAGAGCGGGCGCCGCCGATGAGGCCACCAGCACGGCCCGTTTCCCCTTCAGCTGATTGCGCATCTTTGGGGAGGGCTGACCCCAGGGCCAATACGCATAGCAGGCCAACCGTTCGATGAAGCGCTTCATTATCGCCGTCACGGTTCCGAAATTCATGGGTGAGGCCAGCACAATGGCGTCGGAAGCTTCGATCCTGTCCAAAATTGGGCCCATATCATCAACGGTAGCGCAGGCACCCCGCCCTGCTCCAGCCTGCTGCGTGCAGGTCCGACAGTTCGTACAGAACTCGATTCGCCTGTCCATCAGGAGGATCTTTTCCGTATCGGCGCCAGCTTCCCGCGCTGCGGCAAGGATCTCATCCACCGCACGGTCAATAATACCGCCTCTGCGATAGCTTCCGACGATAGCGGTTACGGTTATGGGTTTGTTCATGGAGAACCCCCTCTTTCAAAAATCCAGCCACAGTTGTCCGGTTTGATTATTGTTATTGATCAAAGCCCTGCCTTATTCCTTCGCCCGGCCTTCAGCCTCCCTCTCCCAATAGGAGAGGGGGTGATTGTTATTGTCCCTTCTCCCGTGGGGAGAAGGTGCCCCGGAGTGGCGGATGGGGAGGTTTTGGCTTAGTGCAAAAAAGTCTAACAGGACATTGCCAGAAACAACAGATAAATTCGAGCCAAAACTAAACCAAATTAGAACCAGGAAACAACAATAATGAATACCAATTGATAGCGGCTAAAAGCACATGATATAGTGCTGTAGAATGAATCAGTATTAAGCGTGAGCCAGTCAATGGAACCCATGGTGATCACTCGTCTTAAACTTTTACCACACATGAAAATTAATTTTTTTTCAGCCTTACCTGCCAGCCACATTGGTACCTTTGTCAACCCATGACCACGTAAAAAGAGCGGAAAATGTCCCGTTCACGATGTTTATAACTATTCCATTGTCTTTTTTATTATGGTACGATTTCAATAGTTTAACGAATTATCGACGCACCTTTTTTACGTCAATTTCGAAATTCACCCTTTCCTTCCATAACCCAAATAAACGAAGTCTCTTTAACTTATTATACGAAGACGAATTAACGGTCCTGCTACTATCATCAGTCACAATGTCGGGAGGATTGGATATGAAGACAGTGTTAGTGAAATCGTTAAAGAGGGTCATTCCGTTTCTGTTCAGCCTTACGCTAATTGCTTCCGGCGCCCAGGCTGCGCCCTACACCTTCCAGACGTTTGACGCCCCGTCTGCTGCCGAAACCTGGCCCCAGGGCATAAACGACAGTGGCCAGGTAGCCGGATATTTCATGCCCAACCATACTCCTACCCCTGTCCACGGTTTCATGAGAAGCACCAACGGCTCAATCACCACGTTTGAAAATACGTCAAGCTATTGTAATGGCAGCAACGTGACACGTGCCTTTGCAATTAACGGCAGCGGCCAGGTAGCCGGGTATTGCCTCGGCGGCTATTGGGGGTACCACTATGGTTATGTGCGAAGCGCCGACGGCTTGACGTTCACCCCGGCCATCGATGACCCAGCCGTTGTCCATGCCCCTGTCAGTGATGCATCAGGAACCTCAGTCACTGGCGTAAACGACAACGGCCAGGTAACGGGATACTATACGGTTAGCAGCGCTACCCACGGTTTTCTGACAAACGCCGACCATACGCAGTTCACCACGATTGACTACCCTTCTGCAAACGCTGGCACAACCTATGCTCGTGGTATCAATAACAGCGGCTGGGTGACCGGATATTATTCGAGCGGGCCGGGGACCCATGGTTTTGTAAGAAACGCGGACGGTGCATTCACTGCCTTTGAAGTTCCCAATTCCACCTTAGGCTTTACCTATGCATATGGCATCAATAGCAGCGGCCAGGTAGTTGGGAGTTACAAAGGTACCGACAACCATTTCCACGGTTTTATTAGAAGCGCCGACGGCCTGACAAACACCATGATCGACTACCCATCCGCCTCCCTGACACATGCTTATGACATCAATAACAACGGCCAGGTGACCGGGATTTACAAGTTAACCGACGGGATCGTACATGGTTTTATTGCCACTCCCGTTGCGGAGCCTGCCACCCACTTTGCAGTGACTGCACCGGCCACGGCCACGGCTGGTACTGCGCTCAGCTTCACGGTTACTGCGCTCGACGACTCCAATGCTACGGTCACCGGCTACTCTGGCACGGTCCACTTCACCAGCAACTCCACAGCCGTGCTCCCCGCCAATGCGACGCTGAACAGTGGAACGGGGACGTTTGTGGCGACCTTGACTACCGCGGGAATCCGGACCATCACGGCGACCGACACGGTGACAGTGGCGATATCCGGGACTTCCAACAACATTGCGGTAAATGAACCCAACTACAAAGCGAAACTGCTCCCCGACGGCGTTCTCTTCGCCAGCATCCAGCATGCCTATGCCAGCATTTCATCGGGGGACATAACGATCCTAGCCCAGACCTGGTCTTTCCCGGAGGACCTGCTCTTCGGCAATGACACAGACGTCACCCTGACTGGCGGCATGGACGGCATTTTCAACCCGACCACAGATTATTCAACAGTGAAAAGCGTTATCGTGGAAAAAGGATCGGCGGTAATCGGCAACATTACTATCAAATAAAATATGCCATAAAAGTAGAGTCCAATTCTCCTCTGATTGTTTCCAGGCAAAGCGATACCAGTATAAAACGTGACGAAGGAGAGGATTCATTGAAATTTTATGCTGTTTCAAGACAAGGTTGAGGAAATTCAATACATGACCTGCTCAAAAGCAGTGAGGTCATTCGAGACCTGATGCAGCACGGTATACCCTCTCTTCCCATTGGTGCCCATTTTTTCCGAGTAGGGAACCCATTATAGCTTTAACAAGCGCCACTCGGGACATTGCCCACGGGCCACTTCTGTTCAGATCCGCACAGTTGGTAGTACCAAGTTACATACCAAGCGTTAGAAAATTCCGTATCTGGTGGCAGCAATTTCCCCCTATTGCATGACCGGCGGATTGCAGTACTATTTTCAGAAGAGTTTCTTGTAAATTTTTTCTAAAGCGACTCTCCCCGCCTTGCCGGGCGGAAGTTTCCCACCTGTTACAGAAGACCCGGTATCAGGAATATCAATCCATTTTCAAGGAGGACGTCGTGTACAAGGAAGCGGGCAAAACCAAATTCCAGATCGACCTGCGCCAGCATCTGCGTAGCCAGAATCTGAGCGGCAACTTCATTCACCTGGTCTGCGAAATCGCTGAAGCAAGCAAATATGTGGTCAACTCAATCCGTACCGGTGATCTGGGCGTTGCCGGCACATCAAACCTCTATGGAGAGGAGCATGTGACGCTGGACGTGCTCTCCGACCGAATCATGCAAAAACGGCTGCTGCATTCGGGGGTTGTCAGCACCATCGCCTCCGAAAAGACAGACGAAATCGTTACGATTTCCAGCAATCCCCAGGGCCTGTTCTCCGTTGTCTACGACTCACTGGACGGCGCGTCGCTGGTGGAGCTCAATCTGGCTGTAGGAACCATCGTGGGAATTTACCAGGGAAACGACCTGCTCCAGCCGGGAAGAAACATGGTCGGCGCCATGTATATCCTCTACGGCCCCCGTGTTTCCCTGGTCTATTCGGCGGGCAAGGGGGTCTTTGAATTCACCATGAACCAGTTGATGGAATTCAACCTGACACGCGAGCATATCAGCATGTCACCATCTGCCAACATCTACTCTCCGGGTGGGCTGCGCGCGAAATATTCACCGCAGCACGACCGGGTGATCAACTATTTGGAGGACAAGGGCGCCAAGCTGCGCTATTCAGGAGGGTTCGTGGCGGACATCAACCAGGTCCTGCTAAAGGGAAAGGGGATCTTCATGTATCCGGGGCTCCAGGATGCGCCCCAGGGCAAACTGCGTCTCATATTTGAACTTAACCCCATGGCCTTCCTGGTGGAGCAGGCCGGTGGAGCGGCGACCAACGGTGTAACCCCCATTCTGGACATAGTTCCCGAAGTACTCGATCAGCGGGCGCCCATCTACATCGGCTGCCGCGAGGACGTGGAAAAGGCCGCGGAACTCCTTGGCGCTGGTTGACCGAGCGGCATGGGCAGGGGATTCACATGCGTCCATACCTGTCAATGATTCTGTCAGATCACCGTATCGACCCTTAACAGATTGAAGCAGCGTAGTATGTATTATAATCCAGGCTCATATTTTGATGCCGGTTTTCCAGACGCTGTTTTTGCTCGGATATCATGAGTAACCATGCTCGTTATCAGACAACGGTTGCGACATCTTCATCTCCAGGATACAATCATTCGGCATTGCGCCGTTCATCCTTGCGAGCATGCAGTCGAAATCGGCAACTAAACATTATAACTGAATGACCAGAAAAGAGATTCACCATGGAGATATCCCATCAAAGACAAACAGCTTAAACACAACCTGATGAGCGAAAGCTTGACCGAACTGCCCTCTTTGGGGATGGACGTGCTGAGTCTGGTCAACGACTTTCGCCGCTACTACACCCATTCCCTTGGGCGCGACCGCCACTGTCGCTCCGCCCACTATGCCTATCAATCACTGGTTCTGATCCTGCGTGAACGGTTGCTGGAACGCTTGAAGCAAACCCGCTACGCCTACGAGGAAACCGACTGCAGGCAGGGATATTACATATCACTGGAATTTCTAATGGGGAGGGCCTTGGGGAACGCCATGCTCAACCTGGGTCTGCAAGAAAATACTGCCCTTGCCCTGCAGTGTCTGGGAATGGATCTGGAGGAGCTGTCTGAGAGTGAGCAAGACGCCGGACTGGGCAACGGCGGCCTGGGACGGCTTGCTGCCTGCTTCCTGGATAGTTGCGCCACCCTGCAGTTGCCGGTTACGGGGTACGGTATCCGGTACGATTACGGGATGTTCCGCCAGAGGATCGTCAACGGCGAACAGGTGGAGGAACCGGATCACTGGTTACGCGATGGCAATCCCTGGGAACTTGAGCGACCCGAGTTTACCCAGCGTGTTCACTTCGGCGGCCGCACCGTGCACCACCGTGAACCTGACGGCCGGATCAGGGTCAGCTGGATTGATACCAACGATGTATTGGCCATCCCCTACGATGTACCGATACCGGGATACCAAAACGGAACCGTCAACACCTTGAGACTATGGAAGACCGGTGCCACCGACGAGTTCGACCTAGGTGAATTTAACGCCGGGCTCTATACGGAATCGGTGGCGGACAAGAACAGTGCCGAGCAGATCTCCCTGGTGCTCTATCCCAACGATGCCAGCGAGAACGGCAAAGAACTGCGTCTGCGCCAGCAGTACTTGCTGGCCTCGGCCAGCCTGCAGGATGTGCTGGCCCGCTGGGTGGGAATCCATCACAGAGATGACTTCTCCCACTTCGCCGAGAAGAATGTTTTTCAGCTCAACGATACCCACCCCAGTTGCGCTGTGGCCGAGCTGATGCGGCTCCTGATGGACGAGCACGGACTGGGGTGGGAGCAGGCCTGGGCAATAACATCCCGAACCATGGCCTATACCAACCACACTCTGTTGCCGGAGGCGCTGGAAAAGTGGCCTGTGCGGCTCTTCCAGCGTCTGCTGCCGAGGCTCCTGGAAATCATCTACGAGATCAACGCCCGATTCCTGGCCGAAGTAGCCCGCCGCTGGCCCGGGGATGTGGAGCGGCTGCGACGAATGTCCCTGATCGAGGAAGGGCCCGAACCGATGGTGCGCATGGCCTATCTGGCCATCACCGCCAGCTTCTCGATCAATGGCGTGGCAGCCCTGCACTCGCGGCTGCTGACCGAGGGGCTGTTCCGCGATTTTTATGAGTTGTGGCCGCTCAAGTTCAACAACAAAACCAACGGGGTCACCCCACGTCGCTGGCTCGCCTGGTGCAACCCCGACCTGGCCAAGCTTTTGACAGAAACCATCGGCAGCGGCTGGGAAGTGAACATGGACCAGCTCAGGGGGCTCCTGCCCCTGGCGGAGGAGAGTTCCTTCCGTGAGCGTTGGCGCCAGGTGAAACGGTCCAACAAGGATCGTCTGGCGCAGCTCGTAGCAACCGAATGCGGGGTGGTATTCGACCCGCAGGCACTCTTCGATGTGCAGGTCAAGCGCATCCACGAGTACAAGCGACAGTTGCTCAATGTACTGCACGTCATCCACCTCTATGACCGGATCAAACGCGGCAACATCGCCGGCTGGACTCCGCGCTGCGTGCTGATTGGCGGCAAGGCAGCTCCGGGCTATGTGATGGCCAAACAGATCATCAGGCTGATCAACAACGTGGCAAGGGTGATCAACGGTGACCCCGAAGTCGGTGCACGGCTCAAGGTGGCCTTTATCCCCAACTATAATGTCTCGGCCATGGAAATAATCGCCCCGGGAACCGATCTGTCGGAGCAGATCTCCACCGCCGGCAAAGAGGCTTCCGGTACCGGCAATATGAAGTTTATGATGAACGGCGCAATCACCATCGGCACCCTGGATGGGGCCAATATTGAAATCCGCGATGAGGTGGGTGATGAAAATTTCTTCCTCTTCGGACTCACCACCGAACAGGTGAATCAGCATCAGCGCCATTATGATCCGGTGGGAATTATCGCTGCTGACGAGGAGTTGGCCAGGGTGGTGCATCTGCTGACAAGCGGCCACTTCAACCTGTTGGAGCCGGGTCTTTTCGATCCCATCGTCAACTCTATCACCAGCCCCAGCGATCCGTGGATGATCGCCGCCGATTTCCGCAGCTATGTGGAAGCGCAGAAACTGGCTGCCGCCGCCTTCCGGGATGTGGACAGGTGGACACGCATGAGCATCATCAACACCGCCTGCAGTGGGCGCTTCTCAACCGACCGCACGATACGGGAGTACAACTCCGAGATCTGGCGCCTGCCCCATGTACCGTCACAGCCGCTGGACTAGTGGATAGAACCACGATGACAACCGTTCCCGAAAGAGCTGTCAGTGTATCTTGCGAACTACACAAGGGGAGCACATCCCCTCTCGGCGCAACCGTTTGCCACGATGGCGTGAACTTCAGCGTTTTTGCGAGGGACTGCACCGGCATCGAGCTGCTCCTCTTCGATCATGTCGACGACGGGACAGCCTCCCGAATCATCAGCTTCGACCCCCGACACAATCGCACCTACCACTATTGGCATACCTTCGTTCCGGACATCGCAGCAGGACAGCTGTACGGCTTTCGTGTGGCGGGACCCTTTGTCCCCCAAAGGGGACTTCTCTTCGATCCTGACAAGCTCCTGCTTGATCCCTATGGCCGCGCAGTAGCGGTGCCTGCCGGATATGACCGCAGTGCCGCATGCGTGCCGGGCGACAACCTGGCCCTGGCCATGAAGAGTGTGGTGGCCGACCCCCGCGGTTACGACTGGGAGGGAGACACGCCACTCAAACGCCCGTACTCCCAAACAATCATCTATGAGATGCATGTGGCGGGGTTCACCAAACACCCATCCTCCGGGGTTGCGGTGGAAAAACGCGGCACCTATGCCGGCCTGATCGAAAAGATTCCCTATCTTCAGGATCTGGGCATCACCGCCGTCGAACTCTTGCCGGTCTTCCAGTTCGACCCCTATGACGCCCCCTTTGGGCTGAGCAACTATTGGGGCTACAGCCCGATCTCGTTTTTCGCTCCCCATGCGGCATACAGCTCACACAAGGACCCGCTGGGCCCCCTGAACGAATTCCGCGACATGGTCAAGGCACTGCATCGCGCAGGGATTGAGGTGATCCTTGATGTGGTCTACAACCACACTTCCGAAGGTGACCATCGAGGCCCGACCCTCTGTTTTCGCGGCTTTGCCAATGACGTGTACTACAGCATGGATTCTGCAGGAACCCAAGTTGACCACTCCGGCTGCGGCAATACCCTGAATGCCAATCATCACGTGGTGCGCAGGCTTATCATTGACAGCCTCAACTACTGGGTCAAGGAGATGCATGTTGATGGCTTCCGCTTCGACCTGGCATCCATACTGTCACGGGATGGTCAGGGACATCCGCTCAAGAACCCGCCCATCATCTGGGACATAGAATCTGACCCGGCGTTGGCGGGGATAAAGCTGATTGCCGAAGCATGGGATGCGGGCGGACTGTACCAGGTCGGCAGTTTCATCGGTGACAGCTGGAAAGAATGGAATGGAGAGTTCCGCGACGATGTGCGCAGTTTCCTCAAGGGTGACAACGGGGTCATCTACCGCTTTGTTTCGCGCCTTTTGGCCAGCCCCGACATCTACGGCCACCAGGAGCGTGAGCCCGAACAGAGCATCAACTTCATCACCTGCCACGACGGTTTCACCCTCAACGATCTGGTCTCGTACAACATCAAACACAACCAGGCAAACGGCGAGCAGAATCGGGATGGTGCCGATGCCAATGTGAGCTGGAACTGCGGTATTGAGGGGCCGACCGATGATCCGGCTGTTGAGGAACTACGCAACCGTCAGGTAAAAAACTTCCTGGCGGTAACCTTGCTGGCCCTCGGCACTCCCATGATCCTGATGGGAGATGAAGCGCGCAGGAGTCAGGGGGGAAACAATAACGCCTACTGTCAGGACAACGAGACCAGTTGGCTTGACTGGGGGTTGCTGGCGCGTCACAAAGACATCCACCGTTTCACCAAGCTGCTGATTGCCGCACGCATCATGCACGGCGACACTGCCCAGGATTATCTGACACTGAACCAACTTCTCGATCAGGCGCGGTTGGAATGGCATGGTGTCAGGCTGCAAGCGCCCGACTTGAGCTATGTTTCACACAGCATCGCCTTGACGGCCTGGAGCGTGACCAGGCGGATCGTCTTTCATTACATAATCAATGCCTACTGGAAACCGCTCACCTTCCGTCTCCCGTCCCCGAAAAAAATGCCGGGTGGCGCCTGGCATCGCTGGATCGACACGTCACGAACATCACCCGATGATATCGTGCCATGGGATGCAATGCCGGTCATCGCCGCCAACTGCTATCGCTTACCCGGTCGCTCGATCGTGGTTCTGATTGCCAAGAAAGGGAGCGACAAATTATACGCGTGACCCATACCCGGCAGGAGAACATCCGACTGACAAAAGCCAGAATATCAGGCTCCGGTTAAAAGGGAATAAAATGGCAGAGACCCGGATAACGGACATCACTCGCTTCCTGGACGAAAAAGGACGTATTGTTACAGAATCCACACAGGAAAAAAACCACGTTACATACCTAGCCGCTATCGTGCTCATGTCTTCATTCCCCGCGCCGGAATATCCTTCCGAGTACATCGTTAAATGCCGTCGGCGTCCGAATCGCAAACCATGTATGGAAGAAATTATCGCATATGTTGGGCCTGAAACCGACGACAATATCATTTGGATGTGCCCAAAATGCAAGGACGGAGGTACAATCAGCAACTGGCGGGGCACCTTGTGGGACTTGAGTGATTTTAGCACTTCTGTTATTTAAGAGAACCGACGGGTGGGTAACTATCGGCACAGCTCCAATTCGAGTATCCGAACGACAATTCATCGGCCCGGAGCGGAGAAGTGATACGTAACCAGGAGCCATTGACGTTGAGGGGTGATAAACATCACCACGACTGGAAGTACAACTCAAAACAAAGGAAGTCACCTGGTCGATGCAACAACTCAACTATTTGGCAGGGTATTCGGAGCAGATTACCAATCAGGTGAGCAAACTGATTGCGGAAAACAGATTATGCGGTTTCCTGAAGCGAAAATATCCAACGGCGCATACCATCAGAACCGATAAAGCGCTCTATGATTTTACCGTGGATCTGAAAAACGAATTTCTGCGCACCGCGCAACCATTGAGCAGGGTGGCATACGACGGAAAAATCCATGTCATTCAACACGCACTGGGGAGTCATACCTTCGTATCCAGAGTGCAGGGCGGAAAACTCAAGGCAAAGCACGAAATCCGGATCGCGTCCGTATTCAGGCAGGCTCCGGCCGAATTTCTCAGAATGATTGTCGTACACGAGTTGGCGCACCTGAAGGAGAAGGACCACAACAGGGCCTTCTACAAACTGTGCGAATACATGGAACCGGCCTACCACCAGCTGGAATTCGACATGAGGCTGTATCTGACCCATCTGGACCTGGCAAAGCAGGTACCGGAGAGGGTCCGGTGAATCAGAAACAGGTGATGTGATGGAGAATATAAGGGGAGGGTTCATGACATGGGTGCATATCAGACACTGCTGACTCACTGTTGTCGTACGGTCTGTTTATCAACTTCTTCAACGTCTCACCTGTACCGGATCATTCTGCTGTTGTTGCTTATGGTCATACCCGAGATGGCGACGGCAGGGGAACTGTTCGGTTTGTACGGTGTAACCAAAGAGGTTGACAGCCCTTACAATTCCTTTGCCTATCAGGTTGAATACCGGGAAGGGTTGGGGGAAAACTTTGCTGCCAGCGCTTCCTATCTGAACGAGGGGCACCTTCCAAATCACCACAGGGACGGATTGACACCGATCATGCTCTGGGGACGGACCAACCTTCTCGACCGCAGGCTGTCTCTGGCCATAGGTGCCGGCCCGTACCTCTTTGCCGATACCACTAAAATCAACGGTATCGTCAGGGATGACCACAACGTGGGCGGCCTCTTTGCGGTCTCCGCCACACTCTATACCCAATCCCGCATCCTGCTTCAGGCGAGGGCCAACTGGGTCGTCACCGGCAAGAGCATCGACACCCTCACCGGTCTCGTCGGCATAGGTTACCAACTCGATCCGCCACTTTCGACCGGACCGCTGCCAACACCGCCAACTCAAGCGGAAAAGACCACCAACAACGAACTCTCCGTGTATGTCGGTCAGACGGTCGTCAACAATCCCGGTTCCCCCAAGTCAGTCGCCACCTGTGTCGAATACCGGCGTGGGTTGTTACGCTACCTTGACGTCAGCCTTGCCTGGCTTAACGAGGGGGACAACGAGCTGGTCCGGCGCAACGGCGCCCTGGGGCAGTTCTGGCTGGTTCGATCGTTCCTCAATGATCATCTCTCCCTGGGTGGCGGTTTTGGGGCCTATCTCGCCATCGACAAAAGAAAAGGGGCGACCGCTGGTCAGGGGGGCTCTTCCTTCGCTTCGGGTGTCCTCTCGGTAACGGCAAGTGTCAGGGACTTCGGTTTCAACCCCGATCTTTCCCTGCGCTTTATCATGAACCGGATCGTAACCAACTACGACAGGGACACCGATATCTTCCTCCTGGGTCTCGGCTACCGGTTTTAGGCGTCTGTGAAGAGCGCTTCGGCAGGCCGTGGTGTTTTTATTTGCAAAACGTAACAATATTTACTATTGTACGTCCGGAACAAATCTCCAGACAGCGGCTGTAATGACAATCGAATAGAAATATACCGAAAAGGCAAAATCCGGGGAACCGGGTGACGCAAAGCCACCTCCCAGAACGGGCAGAGGGGTAGTCGAAGTAGACGTCAGTATCGCATTAGCTGTACGTGCGTGCGCCCACCTTTTTGTATGAAGAGGTGGGCTTTTTGTTTTCAAGATCGTGAGGAGAATATGGACGATACACACAGAATACCTGAGGATGCGGAGATCCATGAAACACTGGTAGAAAAGAAGCTGTCCAACGGGATGCTTGCGCAGGTCAAACTTGTCAAGCGCCCTCGCTGGTTTGAAGCGATGCTTTTCGTGAACGGTCTGTACAAACCGGGACCACCGCTGCCGCGACCGCTGGAGGAGCCGAACGCAACGGTGTCGCACTGGATGGGCGTCAGGCCGAAGATCGGCCTCTCTCCCACAGAGGTTGAGGTCATTGTCGGGGAAGTAAATATCCATAACTTCCTCCACAAGTGCCAGATTGTGGACACATGGGGACAGACTGCGCTCTGACGGCATAAGGCCGGATGGATCGATTTCGTTTGTTTTGACAGGGACTCCCTGGATTCAGAAAAAACGGTATTGCCAGTGCTCGACCGTTCTACTCATCCGACCTCCACATGCTGGAGCGCCAGTTGTATGCCACCAGTTGCGCCTTCAGAAGTTCGTCAGACGGAATGTCACTGGCCTCAACCAAGCGTTGAACCTCTCTGAAATCAACCATTTCCAGCGTTTCCGCCAGCGTCAGAAGGGCTCCCAACTCCCCCTTACGATGGAGCAGAGACAGTGACACGGCATCATTCAGATGCAACTCCCCCACGATCTCCTCCATGGATACTCCAAACAGGACGTCCACCAGTGACATGATACCGGTCATGAAAGCGGACTCAACCAGCTCATCGTTGAGAGGGAGCGAATGTCGCCGCATGACCAGAGATTCCATCAGCCGTCCACGAACCGCGGCCATCTCCAGTAGCGGATTGTTGATACCCCTGCTGTCGGAACAGACAAAGATCGTCAGCCGGGCCCAGCGCCGAAGGTTCTCAAGACCGAGAATCATGATGGCGTGACGGAGACTCTTGATCTTTTCCCGCAGATTGATGTGCACCGAATTGACCAGCTTGAGCAGGTTGTAGCTCAGATCGGGATGATCTTTAAAAACTGCCTCGACCTGCGCAACCACCATGTCCCCCCTCAGGCTGTCCAGAAGCCTCAGCACGCCGATCTTCGAGCTTTCCAGCTCTTTCCTCCTGAGCACCACCGGTCGTTCGAAAAAGTACCCCTGAAACAACTCGAAACCGAGTTCACGGCATTCCCTGAACTATTCCATGGTTTCCACGCATTCAGCAAGGAGACTGACCGGGGATGCGCGCAATTCACGCGCCACCTCCCGCAGCATTTCTGGCGAGGTTTCAAGTATGTTGATCTTGATCACATCCACCAACCGGCAGATGCTCGCGTGCTCCGGCGAGTAGACATAATCGTCGAGCGCAAGCCGAAAACCCCTGGATTTGAGCTCCAGCACCCGTTCACGGACCCTGTCGTTAAATGGAATGTTTTCCATCAGTTCCAAAACAACCTGATCTTTGGGCAAAATTTCGACAAACTCGGACAACAGCACCGTTTCGGTAATATTGAAGAAACCGTCCTTGTCTCCCAGCACATGCCGTAATCCGAAACCGGAAAGGGCGTTTTCGATCACGCTGATACAGGCCTGATCCTGGTTGGCATAATCGCTGACGGCGATATCAGCCGAGCGGAACAGGAGTTCGTAGGCCACTATCTCCTGACGGAGATCCAGAATTGGTTGACGTCCGAGAAAAACAGTTGGTTGGGGTTCTCTGTTCATCATGTTTCCCCTGTCGATCTCTGTGGTGTATAGTTTCAACAATACATGAAACCTTTCGAAGCGGAAAGACGTCTTGAATAGTGATGACGTGAACATCAGCACTCAGCAATGAATTGCACAAGTCGGTTTTCAGCCATGCGACTTCAGAAAGAGGAGATTGATGATGATTATCAGGGTATTGATACTGGTATGCTGCTCACTGGCGGCTCAAGCGGCGTATGCCGACAATTTTCGCTGCCCCAACGGCAGCATCGTCTCCACCGGAGACAGCATCTCGGTTGTGGCGGTCAAGTGCGACACCCCCTCATTTGTTGCCCGACGCGAAGAACCGGCATCCAGCAACAGAGGTAAAACGGTGTATATAGAGGTCCAGGAATGGACCTATAACGAAGGTCCGAATCGGCTGATACATACACTCATTTTCAGCAATGGCATCCTGGAAGCTGTGCAGAGCGGAGGATTCGGGCGCTAGCATGCTCCAGAAAACTGCAAAGGCAGCCGATTGGCCGCCCTACACGATTTAAAATACAGGAAAATGTCCCTATGTACCCCTCTTTCCCCATCCGGTCCATCTACGTACGATCCAGTTCACTTCTGACGGCCATGCCAAGTTTTTCAAGCGTGTACGGCTTTTGGACATATTCTCCGACACCCATCTGCCGGAGCGCCTTTACTCTATCCGATTCGGAAAAACCGCTGGTTATGATTGCTCTCAGTCCCGGCCGAAGCGCAATGACATGCAGATAGGTTTCCAGGCCGTCCATTCCACCAGGCATGATCATGTCGAGCACGACCAGATCGGCGACATGTTCACGCAGGTGTTCAACGGCAGCCTCGCCGCTGGCAACGGATGTTACCGCATAACCAAGTTTGGTGAGCATATTCGTCGCAATCATCCGCTGTTCAGGCACGTCATCAACAACTAAAATATTCTCAGTCCCAATGTAATCATCAAGAACTGCCACCCGAGATGGTGACCCCGCCCCATCTCGGGTGGCAGGAAGAAAGAGCTCGAAACGTGTTCCCTGACCCTCCCGACTCTGCAGATCGATGTACCCGCCAAAATCCTTGACCGTTGCCCAGATGATAGTCATCCCCAGACCAGAGCCACTTCGCCGCATCGACTTCTTGCTATAGAACGGTTCGAAAACCTTGCGGAGATCTTCGTCCGCAATGCCGATGCCTTCATCGGTAACACTGACGCTGACATACTCGCCAGGCGGGATCTCTTCGTAGAGCATCAGCGGTGTATCAATATACCTGTTACAGGAAGAAAGCTTCACCTTGCCACCGGCAGGCATGGCCTCGCATGCATTGGATAGAAGGTTCATGATCACCTTGGCCAGATGGAATCTGGAGCCCATTATGTTCAGAAGGTCCGGCGCAAGATCCGTCTCCAGTGTCGCACCCGGATGATCTTTTTGAATGGTGTCGAATTCGAGTGACATGAGGTAATCAAAAATAATTTCATTCAGGTTGATGAGTTCCGAGTTTTTTGCTCCGCGCCTGCCCAGTGCGAGAAGATCCTGGACAATCGCCGCCGCCTTCTCACCGGATCGCTGGATGATGGAAATCTTTTCGCGCAACGGGCTGTCCGGAGGAAGCTCCATCAACAGCAGTTCGGGATAGGAAACCAGGCCGGACAACACATTGTTCAAATCATGGGCGACTCCGGCTGCCAGGCTGCCGATAGCCTCCATTTTCTGGGCATCAAGCAATTTTTCTTCGAGCTTTTTCTGCTCGGTAATATCGTGAATTATCCCCTGTGTGCCGATAAAACCCATGGAACAGGGGGTATCCCCCTGATAGACACCTTCCGCCGAAACGCGGAAATATCTTATGTCCCCCGCGCCTTCGTCAAGGCTGTTCGGCAGCAGCAGACGCAGTTCCAGATCTCGGGTCGCCCGTTCTCCGGTTCGTTTCTCATTCAAGCGATACTGAGCCTTGGGCATATCGTTCGGCACCACCAGATCGAATATGGAATGGCCGATCAGGTCATCGGGGGAAGCGGTATATTTTGAAATGGCAGGGCTGATAAACGTAATACTGCCGGAGGGATCAAGACGAAAGATGATATCCGGCACTACCCTGACAATGGAACTCAACGTATTCTCGCTGGATTTCAAGAGTATCAGGGTGCTCTCGGCCCTTTCCCGGGCGTAGACCTGGATTTTCCAGGACTTGAAGATGGTGAGAACCGCATAGTTCGTCACCACCAGAACGGTTGGCAGCAATGGAGAAAACAGATAGCCCCGTGATTGAAAAAGGAACAGCATGCCGGCCCAGATTCCAGCCAGGACTGCTGCGCACACAGCCGCGCTGGGCAGAATCCCCATCCGGGAAACGGTCAGGCTGGCGCATACCACGACCAGCAAACCAATCAGGACTTCCCAAAACAGAAATTCCCTGGCCCGGATAACGTGCTGACCGGTCAACACTGTTTCCAGCACCTGCGCATGGACATCCACATGGGTGTGAAGCGGACCGGCGGGTGTCTGATAGACGTGCGTCAGACCGGCAGCCGAGGAACCGACAAGGACAATCTTGCCCCTGATCCCTGATGACAGGTTTTTTCCTGCAAGAAGATCCTCGGCGGAGATCCGTGAGGTTACGTCGGCCCGTTGGGAAAACGGCACAACCATATTCCCCTGGGTGTCGACAGGAATAGACTTGTTACCCACGATCAGTTCGATGCGGCCACTTTTTTTCCGCAGTATCTCAATCTGGTTGTGCTTCCCGTGCTGCAGCAGAAGTGCCAGCGCCAGAGAGGGGTAAAGATCGTCGTTAAACTGGATCAGCATGGGCATGCGCCTCAGGATGCCATCGTCATCCGGAGTCGCATTCAAAAAGCCCGAATAAGACACTGCGCCGGAAAGCACCTGACGGTTACAAACAACATCCTGTGCATTGATAAAATTGTGTTGATCGTAAACCTTATCAGCCTTATTGATCCAGACAATACCTGGCGGATGCAACCCACACGCTGCTTCCGGTTTCGCTTTGCCCCCGAACAAAAACTCATAGCCGAGGACAAAGGGTCCCTTGGCCAACGTATTTGCCAGAATATGATCGTTGTCATTCGGGTCGACCGGGTTACCTGGGGAGCTGTTGTCGTAGTCAAGCCCGGGAGTGCTGCCCTTTGGACGTTTGGTTGTGAATGTGCGATCCGGCTCAGCCAGGATCAGATCCAGGCCAATGCCGGCCGCACCAGCTGCGTTTATGGCGCGCAGCAGTTGCGCCAGGCGGTCACGGGACCACGGCCATTGACCATACCTGGACAGGCTGTTTTCGTCGATGTCGACAATGACGATTGAACCCGATGCCGGTTTCGTATGCACAAGTGACATGACGACATCGGTTGTTCTATTGTTTGTTGAGGCAACAGAGGAGGGATACATCAGGTAGACAACACAAATGAACAGACTGAAGAAAAGCCCCGCAAGTAGCAGTATCCAGGTTAACCGTCGTTCGTTATGAATGGGTTGCTGCATATCCACCCTATTCCACTATCTGACGACCACCTCTACCCGGCGGTTTCTTGGTTCGTTTACATTGTCACTGGTCGGAATCAACAGATTTTCCTTGCCGTGCGACGTGGTCTGGATAGCGCCTGGCTCCGCTCCCAACCTGACCAGCAGGTCTTTTACAGCCCTGGCCCTGTTGCTTGAAAGCGTTGTATTGTACTCCTTGGTTCCGACGGTGTCCGTATGCCCAACCACCGAGATATCCGTTGAGTTCCGTTCACGGATGGTCGAGATAATCGAGGTCAGGACTTTCGTTGAATCAGGGGTGAGCGTGGTATCTTTTTCAAAATACAGCAGGAAATGGAGCGGGCGTTTGGGCTGGATGGAGAGGGATTCCGCGAAGATCCTGTCAAGAGCCTCCTTACCGAGGAGTTCCGGCTCAGAAGGTCGCCCCATGACATCCGTGACGGTAGTAGCCTGGTAGGGAGCATCGATGGCAACGCTGCCGGCTTGATTGCCGACGGTGATGCTGCCGGTCTTGCCGTCAGGATCCGGCGCCAGGGCGATCAACGTTCTCTTGGCGCAGCCATTTGACAGGAAAATCAGGAGTAACATCACCGCGAGTCGTTGTGCCCTACACATCATATGCCTCCCCCCCTTCCATCTCAATGTGCTTCAGGTCTTGCCTGAAGCCACGTCAGTCCACCTGGATCAGCACGTGGGTACCCCGCAGCCCGACTGTCGCCGTGGGGGTTTCGATATGCACGAGATGGGGCGCCAGCCTGGCAATCTGCCCGGAGACAAAGGACACCGTCCCCTGGAAGATACGGGCAATGAGCGACAGCTTTTTATCATTCGGCTGAAACAGGAAACTTTTGATGGCAATTCGGGTGTTAAATCCCATGGAAATAACCGTATCGTCTTCGAGGATAAGTCCGGCCTTGCCATCGGGCCCGGTCTGGACGATATCACCTTCCCTCAGTTTCATGTTTGGCGCGGCTTTCATGGTGTGGTCGTTTCGGGTAATGACAACCTCGCCGGCCATGGCCTTGACAATGCCGACGTGATCTGCCGTGGCCCCGTATGACAGCGTAGCTGTCAGCACCAGTGCCGTAATGAGTAACTCAATAATAATTGATCTCATGTCTCGATCCTCGCGGAAAATTCAGTTCAGGAGGTAAGATCACACCAAACGTCAAGATAGGTTCAATACCCTCTCTGGCCGTGTAGCTCATGGAACGGCGACCGAATGCGCAATGCCATGATATGCCTGCAAAGTGTTTAAAACTATAGCGGTTATCTCAACGTTGTCAAACAAGTTAAACAGTTGCGGGCGGCGGGACCCCTTGCAGTCAATAGACATCCGGAGCAGACCTTTGAGATCCGCGGATACTTTCACTGTGTGCAGCCAGCACATTACGAACGCTGGCAGCCAGGCTTTGGATGGAGAAGGGCTTGTGGATGAAATGAACTCCTTCGTTCAACACGCCGTGGTGGGCGATGACGTCGGCGGTGTAACCGGACATGAACAGACAGGCAAGATCGGGATACTGTGGCAGAAGCCTGTCAAACAGTTCCCGACCGTTCATTTCAGGCATGACAACGTCGGTCATCAACAGGTGAATCTTACCTGCGTGTACGCCTGAAAGATACATGGCCTCGCCGGGAGTACTCGCAGGCAGCACGGTGTACCCCTGCAGTTCGAGCATGGTTGCCGCCATTTCCAGGATCGACGGTTCATCCTCCACCAGCAGGATGGTTTCCGCGCCCCGTGCCGCAGGGAGCACCGAGGCAGGCTGAAGCGCCTGTTCCTCCCCGGCCGCATGACGGGGCAGGTAGATGGTAAACGTCGTACCCCTCCCCGGTTTGCTGCATGCATCTATAAACCCGTTGTTCTGCCTGACCGCGCCATAGACTGTGGACAGCCCCAGGCCGGTCCCCTTGCCCAGTTCCTTGGTAGTGAAAAAGGGCTCGAAGATGTGCTCCAGTGTTTCTGGATCCATTCCGCAACCATTGTCGCTCACCGCGAGCCGCACATACTCCCCGGCCACAAAACCGACATGATCGGCACAGAAATTATCATCGAGAACGCAATTCCCTGTTTCGATTATCAGTGAACCGACGCCTGAAATCGCGTCTCGTGCATTGACACAGAGGTTGGCCAGGATCTGGTCAACCTGGGACGGATCCACTTTTACCGGCCACAGATTCGCCTTGGGGTGCCAACTGAGATCTATGTTCTCTCCAATCAGCCGTTGCAGCATATTGAGCATGCCCGCCACGGTTTCGTTCAGGTCGAGCACCTTGGGGGTAATTGCCTGTTGTCGGGCAAAGGCCAACAGCTGCCGCGTAAGGTCGGCAGAGCGTATGGCCGCATCACGGATCTGTTTAAGATTTGCACTGAGCGGCTGAGACGGGTCCGACTTCATCAGGGCCAGTTCCGCATGACCGAGAATGACACTCAACATGTTGTTGAAATCATGGGCTACTCCACCAGCCAAGCGCCCCACGGACTCCATCTTCTGAGCCTGATGAAGCTGACTCTCAAGCTTGGTCTTCTCCCGCTCAGCCTGCTTGCGCTCGCTGACGTCCTGCATAAACACCACCAGCCACCCTTCTCCGGCAGACAGGTACTGGACGCTGATTTCGACGTCAAAAACGCTCCCATCCTTGCGGCGGTGGCGGGACTCGAAACTGTCAGCCCCCTGTGCCATGATCTTTCGGATGCGGGTGGTGAGGTCCATATCCGTTTCGGTGCAATCCAGATCTGAAATCCGCAGATCCAGCAATTCCTGCGCGCTGTAGCCGCTCATTCGGCAAAAAGCCTCATTCACCTCCAGCAAATTCCCGCGCGTATCCAGCAGACAGAAGCCGGCCTTGGTGGTCTGCAGGATGGTGCGGTGTTTTTCTTCACTCGCGCGCAACTGTTCACGCTGGCGATACTCCTCGGTCACATCGCGGAAGACAAGCACGGCGCCAATGACATGACCGTCCGCATCAAGAATGGGTGCGCAACTGTCCGCCACCTGGTATTCAACACCACCCCTGGCGATGAGAACAATATTGTTGGACAAATCCACGACTACGCCCTCGCGGAGGGTCTGCTCCACCGGATTTTCTGCTGTGACGCGGGTCTTGGCATGCACAATACGGAAGATATCAACGACAGGCTTGCCCATTGCCTCGTCTGTGGTCCAACCGGTAAGGCGTTCAGCCACACCATTCAGATTTGTAACCCTGCCGGTGGCATCGGTGGCAATCACCCCGTCACCGATGGAGTGGAGCGTGGCTGACAGGTGTTCCTTGCTTTCGCGCAGCGCGCTGGTCCTCAGGGAGACCAGGCGTTCCAACTCCTCGCGCCGGCGAAGGATTATGCCGACCATGAAGGTGACTACCATGGTGAGCACCAGCCCTGTCACAACGGAGATCCAAACCGCCAACATCGTATGCAGACGCATGAATTCCGGACCAGCAAGGGACGTTACGGCAAAGACCTTTCCGAAGGCAAAGACCGGGCGGTTTGCGGACAGCCTCGAACCGGGGGGACTCTCCGTATCCCAGGAGGCGGCAAGCAGTTCGGGACGCGCACCACTGTGCAGGAGAGAAAGTCCCATGGGCACGGAGTCATCCAGGGGCGCGCTCCACAGCAGGGTTTTCATCTGCAGCGCCACGATGACAAAACCGCGCAGCCGCTTTCTGTTCCCGTCACTGAAGACGGGACGACAGATCAGTACCCCCTTCTGCTCACCCGTCTGCTGCAGCAGGGTAATGGGATCGGTGGCGGTGGGCAGGCCGGTACGCGCCGCCTCTTCCAGGGCAGCCCGGCGCAACGGTTCGGAACCGATATCATAGCCCTGGGCGCGTTCATTGCCGGCCAGGGACGTCACGTGCACAACGGGATAGTACATCTCTCGACCCGTGGCAGAAGCTCGCTGCCCACCCGCGTTCTTCTGCCAGATTTCAAAGCCCTTTACACCTGCCGCGCGGGTCGCCGCCTCGAAGCGGGATCTTTCCGTGACCGGCACTGCCGGAGCCCAGCCCCATGCCTGAACAGAGGTATTCTTCGTCAGATAGCTGCTGAATCGTTTAAACTCATCTGGAGTCACCCTGGTGCTGTTTTCATAAAAGTGCGCCAAACTCTCAATTCCGGTTGCGCGGAGTTCGCGCAGCGTATTTGCAATCGTTTCTGTTCTGCTTTTCGCCAGTTGCGCAAAACTTTCATTTCGGTTATGAATTTCGCGATCATACGCCACCCAGGCGACAAACAGGGTTAGCACAAGCCCAACAGCGGCAACCAGCAGTGGTTCAGGATGCCGCATCCATCGCGGAGACGCCCCAAGCGATGTTCTCCGCTCCAGAAGCGATGAACCGGCCACCAAGAGCGTGAGCAGCGACAGCGTGAGCAGCGCCGGCGGCAACGCAGCACGGGCAAGCCTCGCGTTCCAGGCTCGAGCGTCGATATCCATACCCAGCAACGCCAGCATTGCACCGGATCCCTTGTATGCCCCGGCACAGATGATGACATCGTCAACCGCTTCCACATAGGTGGTCTTGGAATCAATCGCCTTGCTGACCGGATTCTCGTATTCATAATCCACCCAGCCACTGCCTTTCAAATGGGCAACGTCCCGGATCTCCTGGCGGAAAAACGTTCCCCCGGCCCAGTCCCTCATGTTCAGCTGGTTCTGGCCGATCAGTTCCGGTTTTACGGGATGCGCCAGCATGGTCATGCCGCGGTCATAGACAAAGGCATACAGGTCGCCCCGGTGGAATGCTCCCCGCGGATTGCTGACTTCCTTCAGAAAGTGCTCCCGGCCGTTTCTCCGGTAAAAATCCACGGCCTTGCGCACCAGCGCCCGGGCATCATCCGGCGTTGCCAGACCGTACAGGGCTGTCCGCGGGTCATGGACCGGGACCAGCGCCGAAACCCAGGTGCCCCAGCGGTCGGAGTACGGGCCTTCAACCGTCGCATTCCGGGTGCTAAAGGCACGGCGCAAACCGTGCGGCGCCTCCCGGTAAATCTGACCGGGAGGAGAGCAGTCTTTGGATTCTGCCGGTTCGCTGTCCAGATAGAAAAAGAAGCTTCCATCCGCATTCCGGCCCACGAGATAGGCAAAACGGCACTGCGGATACAGCGTGCGAACCGCGGAAAACTGTTCCTTGACCCTCAGGTATTCGGCATTCTTCAGGTCCGCTTGCGTGCCGCTGAGCGCCTTGATTCGCTCGATGTTCACGGCCTGCGCCACCAACTGGGTCTGCTGGAGCAGGTCGGCGCGCATCTCGCGGTCAGTGCGCGAGACCGTCCATCAGCATGCTACTGCCCCGCCAAGCAGCATCAGGACCGTAGCAACAATCAGGCGTATGTTTTTAACTTTGAACAGCATCATTGTTTTTTCGGCTCAACTCCATTGTTTCCCCCTTAAGTCTGTTATGCATCCATGTGCAATCTACCCGAATAATTCTTCCCCTCGCGAAGCAATGACGACATATTGCTGCTTGTCATCGGACGATCGAACAGAAATCCCTGCATTCTGTTGCACTGCAAGCCGCAAAGAAAGGTGAGCTGCTCCACAGTCTCAACCCCTTCGGCAATGATCCTTAATTTCATGCTGTCTGCCAGTGAAACGATGGCTGCAACAATCGCTTCGCTGTCGCTATCCGAAGCAATATCCTTGATGAACGACCTGTCGATCTTCAGGGTATCGAGCCGGAAACGTTTCAGATAACTGAGTGAGGAATACCCTGTGCCAAAGTCGTCAATAGCCAGAGAAAGTCCCATCCCTTTCAGTTCGTCCAGAGTAGTGATGGTTTCCTTTCCGTCACGCATGAGCACTCCCTCGGTCAACTCCAGTTCGAGACGATCGGGACTGACTCCGGTTGCGGTGAGGATTGTACTGATCCTGTCAGACAGGTTTTTTTGCATGAAGTTCTGACCCGACAGATTGACCGCAACACGTACCGGGGGCAGACCGTCCTTTTCCCACGCCTTGATCTGCCTGCAGACGGAGGTTAGTACCCATTCGTCAATCCGTACAATCAACCCTATTTCTTCTGCCAGCGGTATGAAGGTTGCGGGAGATATCATGCCGAGTTCCGGGTTCTGCCAGCGGATCAGAGCCTCCACACAGATCACCTCGCCACTCAGCATGTCGACCTGGGGTTGATAGTGCACCTCAAACTCATTCCTCTCCATGGCGTGGTGCAACTGATTCTCCAGCAGGAGAAATTTGAAGGCGTTGTCGGTCATGTCACTGGAATAGAACTGGAAGTGGTTTTTTCCCAGGTCCTTGGCGTGATACATGGCCGTATCGGCGTACTTGATCAGTGTGACGATATCATTGCCGTCATCGGGAAAAATACTGATGCCGATGCTGGCCGTTACAAACACCTCATGACCGTCAATGACAAAGAGTTGCGACGTTTCTTCCAGAATCCTGCGCGCCACTATTGCGGCATCCTGGGCACGATTGATATCATCCAGGATGATGGTGAATTCGTCCCCGCCGAGACGCGCGATCGAATAGGACGACTGGCTGAGATTGTCATGGGTAATGCTGTCACTCTTGCGGACGGTATTTTTAAGACGTCCGGCAAACGCCTGCAAAAGCAGGTCCCCCACACTGTGTCCCATGGTGTCGTTGATCCACTTGAACCGGTCCAGATCCAGAAACAGCGTGGCAACCTTGGTGTTCTTGCGTTCTGCATGGGCCAGGGCATGTTCAAGGTTCTCCTTGAAAAGAATCCTGTTGGGCAGGCCGGTCAGGCTGTCATAGTAGGCCAGATCCTTGATCCGTTTCTCTGCCTCTTTCCGTTCGGTGATATCCTGCATGATGCCGGACATGCGCACCGGCTTACCGTTCTTGTCGGCAATGACCTCTGCCTCGGAATGGACGAAGCGCTCGCTGCCATCGGGAAGCAGGATCTGGTGATCGATACTGTAGGGTTTGTTGTTGGTAAGCGCACCTTCGATTGCCGAACTGACCAGCTCCTTGTCCAGGGGATGGACAAAATTCAGGAACGCCTGATAGGATTTGTCCAGATCCTGCGGATCAACATTGAAAATCTCATTCACGGCATCCGACCAGTGCATGCGATCGTTCTCCACATTCCATTCCCAGCTCCCCAACCGGGCGATGCGCTGAGCATAACTGAGGCTGACCCGGCTGCTGTCGAGGGCATGCAGTGTCCGGCTTGCCCTCAGCATGTAGCGCACCCTGTACCCGAGCACAAACCAGTTGAACGGCTTGGATATGAAATCAGTGGCTCCTGAGTCATAGGCTCTTTTTATGGACTCGATATCATCGAGTCCCGTCATCATCAGCACCGGTGTGTTTTTACCTTCGGGGTGTTCGCGAATCTGCCTGCAGACCGTAAAACCGTCGATTCCGGGCAACATGACGTCCAGCAGGACGATATCCGGTTGCAGCCGGCTGAACATCGACAGGACCCGGCTGCCGTCGGACGCTTCTTCAACAACAAAACCTTCCTTTTCAAGGGCTTCACGGGCCAGTATCAGGATCATGGGATCATCGTCAATGATCAGAACAAGTCCGCCGCTCTGCTGGTCTGTATTTTCACTCATGGGTTGTCTCCAAATCCCTCAATTCATCAATTCTCCGCACCAGCGGTTCAACATGGCCTGAATCTGGGCCGGCTTGAACGGTTTGGCGGCATAGTCGTCCATGCCCGCCTCAAGGCACTGTTCCCTGTCCCCATCCAGCGCATGGGCGGTCAGTGCAACGATGGCGATGCGCTCCCTTCCCAGTTCTGGTTCCCGCCGCCTGATGATCCTGGTCGCTTCGTAGCCGTCAACTTCCGGCATCTGGCAATCCATGAAGACCAGGTCGTAGTGGTTGTTGAATACCGCCGCCACTGCCTGGCGGCCATTCTGCACCACATCCACCTGGCAGTTGAGCGATTCAAGCACCAGCCTGCCCAGCTCCTGATTCACCAGATTGTCCTCAGCCAGCAGCACCCGTGGCGTGTACCCGCTCTGGAAGTAATTGGCAGGCTCCGCTGTCTCACATTCATCGGAAGCCTGAACGGGGTTGGATGTGGCATGCCGCAGACGTGCGGTAAACCAGAAGAGAGAACCCTTGCTCAGTTCGCTCTCGACACCGATTTGCCCCCCCATGGCCTCAGCCAGTTCCTTGGAAATCGCCAGGCCAAGACCGGTCCCCTCGTGGCGTCGCGCCATGGAGTTGTCCGCCTGGGAAAAAGCATCGAAGATGGACGCAAGCGCATCAACCGGGATTCCAGGGCCGGTATCCCGCACCTCGAAACGCAGCTCGGAGTATTCGGGTGTGGATTCCACCAGGTGTACGTTTAGAGACACCTGCCCGATATCGGTGAATTTCACCGCATTGCCGATCAGATTTATGAGTATCTGACGTAACCTGATGGAATCGCCGCTAACCGCTTCAGGTACGCAACTATCAGTATCGCAAGCCAACTCTATTTTTTTGCTGCGGCCTTTTATCCAGAACATATCCATTACTTCGCGGACCAGTTCGCGGAGAATGAAATCGGAATATTGCAGTTTGAGTCTGCCGGCTTCGATCTTGGAAAAATCCAGGATGTCGTTGATAACTTCCAGCAGCTTGTCAGCCGAACCGTGGGCCATGCGGGCCAGTCTCATCTGGGCGTTATCCAATTGGGAATCCATCAGCAGGTCCAGCATCCCCAGCACACCATTCATGGGGGTGCGGATTTCGTGACTCATGTTTGCCAGGAACTGGGATTTGGCACTGTTGGCAGCTTCGGCAGCGTTCTTTGCAATGCGTAACGCCTCTTCAGACTGTTTTCGCTCAGTTATGTCCAGGGCAACGCAGACTATGCCCTGCACAACGCTCCTGGTGCCATGCATGACCGCGGCGGAGAAAATCATCGGTATCTGCCGTCCGTCTTTGGCCCGGTAACAGGTCTCCACATTGCTGACATACCCCTGGGGAATGATGCCGGCGATGTCGGGAGCAGCCGTTTCGTCACTGCCTCCCGGGCTGAACGAGCAAAGCACCTTGCTGATGTGCTCCCCGAGCAGTTCTTCTTCCCAATAATCAAGAAGCTTGAGTGTTGCCGTGTTGACCCGCTCGATAATGCCGGTGATGGAAACAACGATCAGGGTATCGCTCATGGACCTGATGATATTGTCGGTATACTCCTGGGCGGCGACCATCTCCCCCTGGGTCTTTTGCAGCCTCTCGGTCATGGAATTGAACGATTGCCCCAGGTGCTCCAACTCGTCGCCGGTTCTGATGTCGGCGCGCGCGGTCAGGTCGCCATGGGCAACCAGATTGGTGGTGCGGGCAAGGGTGGAAATCGGTTTGGTGATTTTGCGGGCGAAATAGAGCGCAACGGCGATGCCCACGGAGAGACAGAGCAGTGCGAGCATTCCGGTACGGAGATACAGCGCCCTGATGTCGCTGTTGAACTTGTTCAGGGAAAGCCCGATGTGGATCCAGCCCCAGTCAATGCCCGAGTATTGGAAGGGGTGGCTGTAATGGTAGGCCTCGTTGGGAGCGTATTCGCTCTTCAGAAAACGGCTGCTGGCGACCCGTTCGCCGGACGGCGTCCAGACCCCGTGCAGGGTGCCCTGTACCCAGCCGTCTTTGGTGATGATCAGGGAAAAACCGTCGTTGCGGGTAACAACCACATAGCTGATGGAGGGACTCTCCCTGACCACCCGCAGACAGTGCTCCACAACCGTGCCGAAATCCTCGGTGATGATGGCGCTGGCGGTAACCTGGTCAATGGAGGTGACCGTGCTGCGCGCCTCCGATTCCATGGCCTCCAGAATCGCCTTGCGCTGGTAGGGCATGGTCGAAAGCACGAAAAGGCCGAGGGTGATCACGATCAGGGCCGAGGAGAGCAGGGTCAGCCGCTGAACGATCCGTTTCGGCCAGAATTGTCTCAGCAGCATGCGACGAGTATTATAATCGTGGTTGTTCTTCCCAACTTCCATAGTGCACGAGTTCCTTTCTGCGAATTTTTTCAACTCTATTGTAGACAGTCAAAAATATCATTTTCTTCCCTTCGGCTTTGGCAGCGTCTTGCCCCGTTCCGCCAGAAGTTCTTCAACGCCCTTCAGATCGGAATTTTTGAGTGGAACAACCCGTTCGGTCTGAAACATGGTCAGTATCTGGCGTCCCTTGCTGGTGCCATGGGCGTTCAGGGCGGCATTGTCTATCGCAGCCTTCAATTCCGGGCTGATGCCGTCCGGGAGACAGGTAACCTCGCCTATCAGGCTGTTGGACTCCGCAATAACCAGCAGATCCTTTCCCAGTTGCGGGTTCATGGTCTTGCTCGTTTCGAACGAGCCGCGGCTGACGATGCAGCCATCCGCCTGTCTGAAAAATACCGCCATTATCGCCTGGGACGCCTTGGAAACCTCTTTCACCTGTCGAAAACCGTCACTTTGATCGGCATATCCGTTTTTTCTGAGGAGATGATCGAGCCAGAGGGAAACCGCCTCGTTTTTAGCGGGGTTCGGCATTGCAAACGACCTGCCCCGCAGATCTTTCACCTGCTGAATGCCGCTTTTGCGGTGGACAATGATCAGCTGCTCCATATTCCTACCGGTCTTGTTGGAGGACACATAGGCCGGGAAGTACGGGATTTCGGCCCGGTTGCGCAGAAATTCGACGGCGGGCATCGCAACCAGGTGCAGTCTGCCCCGCCGGAGTTCAGTCAGCATTTCTGCCTGATTGCTGAAGATGATTACCTGGGTTGATGACATGCCCGCTCTCTGGGCAATCTCCCGGGCCCACAATTCCATGGCCAGTTTGGCGTCGCGGGTGTCCATGTCGGGAAAAATTTTTGACGAGAATCCTGCCTGAAATACATTCGGCAGACCTTTTCCGTGCTCGGCCCATGCCGGACGTACTGAAGAAAAAACAGATACCAGTATCAGCAGCGCCGCCAGCCAATGGAGCATACAACCGCTCGGGCAAACGCAGTACTTAAACGGAAGCGGCATGTCCGGATTTGCTGCCCCTGTTATGTGTGCCGGGATGCTCATTTTCGCCTTCCCTGTTTTAGCCGCAGGCTGTCCCGCTCCCTGATCAGCTCCTCTATTCCGTCAAGATAGGAGGCGTTAAACTCTATGGCCCTGTCTATATGGAACAGGGTAAAAATCTGCCGCCCGGTGGCTTTTTCATGAAGATGCAGTGCCGCATGCTGGATAGTGCGTTTCAGATGTTCATTGATCCCTTGGGGTACGCAGGTGACATTGCCCATCAGCGGTTTTGATTCCGCGACAACGGACAGTTGGTTGACAAGCTGCGGGTTCAGGCTGGCGCTTGCATCCAGGGCGCCGCGGTTGACGATGGCCCCATCGGCCTGTTTAAAGAAGACCGACATGATCGCCTTGGAGGCTGAGGGCGATTCGGTGGCCAGGCGAAAAAAAGAGTTCCGGTCATGTTTACCTTCATGCATCAGCAGGACGTCCAGCCATATGTGACTGACTTCATAGTTTGCTGACGGCAGATACAGCAGCGACTTCCCCCGCATGTCAGCAAAGGTCCTGATCCCGCTGTCGCGGCGTGTTATCAGGACAAACTGACGCGACTTTCCCACGTGATTCGCTGCAACGGTAAAGGGCACAAGCTGGACCGTATCGCGCATTTTCAGATACTCCAGTACCGGGAGCGCAATTATGGTCACACTCCCCTTTCTGATCCCGTTCAGCATCTCAGTCGAGTTATTGAAAATGATTGTCTGAGGGGAGTATTCAAAGCCCATGGAACGGGACAGTTCATTGCTCCACAGTTCCATGGCCAGGCGGGCGTCCTTCTGGTCACTTTCAGGGAACATATTTGAAGAAAACCCGACCTTGACGACCGTCTTGGATACATCAGTCTGGTTCAATGCCGAACGTGCCGGCCCGGCTAGGGGCAGCATACCCGTCAGAAGGCAGAGGGTTATCATTCCTAAAAGCAGTGTGCGTGACGCTCTCATGGGTGTTTTCCCGAATGTCTGGCAATGTTGGTTGTTTTCTTTGAGCCGGGGTGATTGGCGTAGAGCGCCTCCGTGGCCTTCAGATAGCCCGGAACGTACGGCATCAGTTTCCTGACCTTGAACAGCATAAGCAGTTGCTTGCCTTCCGTGGTCTGGTGCAGGTTCAGGAATGATTGACGAATCTTTTCCCTGATTTCCTCGGAAAGCCGGTGGTCCACGGCGATGATGCCCTGGGACAGCTTCTCCTGCCGGGCAATCACCACAAGCTCCCGGGCGATCTGCGGATTGAGTTCGCATGCCAGGTCAAGCACCTGTCTGGTCATGAGACAGGCGTCAGCCTGGCGGAAAAACACCGGCATGACCGCATTGGCCGTTGTCCTGGTTTCCTTGACCGACGAGAAATAGGAAGCGATATTCCTGCCACCTTCCTCAATCAACAGGGTTTCCAGCCAGGCCACGGACATGTTCAGGCAGCGCGGGTTTCTCAGGGGCATGACCAGGCTCCTGCCCCTGAGTTCGCGAACGGAGCGGATGCCGCTGTCCTTGCGGACGAGCAGCAGCAGTTCCGTGTCAAAGCCGTTGTTGGGGGTGGTGATCAGGATCGGGTCAATGGGCACTCTTTTTCTCAATTCCATGAATTCATCGGGAGGCATCCCAACAGCATCCAGTTTCCCATTTTTTAGGTCAGTCGCCATTTCCCCGAGAGTGTCATAGATGCGGGGCTCTCCCTTGCTGAAATTTTTCAGAACGATTTTTTTTACAAGCACGCTGACTGCGGCTCTGATGTCGGTATTGACCACATCCAGGTAAATACTCCCCGTATAACCCATTCTGAGGCTGTTCAAGTCCTCCGCACAGGCACTGCTGACCAGGCAGAAGAGCATGGCAAAGATGACATGACAGGTTATGAACAGGGTCGTTGGGAACTGCGGTGTGCAGCCCCCCACCGGAATGTTCTCCTGACGTCTGTCGGATGTTGTTTCGAGCGTTCCAGTCATTGCATGTTCCCTTTGTTCTGGTGTGTCAGAGACGGGCTTATTTTCTCGCCATCCTGGCTTTCAGATTCCGGTGCGCTGCATAGAGCGACTCCGTCCCTTTCAGGTATTCGGGGCGGAAGGGGGTCAGCCTGTTCAATTGAAACAACATGAACATCTGCCGTCCCTCCTGGTCTTCGTGCAAAGTCTTCAGCGCCTGCCTGACCTTCTGTTTACGATCCTCGGGCAAGTCCTGCCGAAGGGCGATTACGCCTCCCGCCAACCCGCCAATGCGTGCTATCACCTTCAGATCCCGGGCGACCTGTGGGTTCAGTTCCGCGGTGACCTCAAAAGCCTGACTGGAGGCAACACCGGCAGCGGCCGAGCGAAAGAAAACCGCCATGACGGCCTGGGAGCCGTTGCGCGCATCCTTGACCGAAGAAAAATGCGTTTCCAGCGAGTCACCACCCTCTTTCATGACCAGCGTTTCCAGCCAGGTATGGTAGGTAGAGCCGAGCTGGGACATCAAGGCGGGGAGCGAAATACTCTTTTTCTTCAAATCCGCCATGCTGTTTAGTCCGCTGTCTTTCCTGACAAGCAGGAGCAGATCGACCTGGAGGTTTTTCTGGGCCACGGTAACCATGGCTGCTTCAAGGGGGACGCGATTCCTTAAATGAATGAATTCCTCCGGTGTCAGAGCCATGACATCCAGCTTTTTGGCCTTCAGATCCCTCTCAAAATCCTCTGAAGAGTCATAGACCCTCGACTCGGCCGATCCGACGACTTTTCTGGCCACCTTCTCGGAAAGGACTTTGACCGCTATCCTGATGTCCTCCTTGGGAACGTTGGCAAAGGCTCTGCTGGAAAAACCGATTCCGAGGTGGAACGGGCCAATTTCCGCCGCCACCGGAGAACCTGAGATACAGCAGGCAATTAGCACAGCAAGTGCGAAGGTTTCTCCACCGAAACGCAGGTATTTTTTTATGGATTTATGCATGTTCAGTGGATCCTGAGTGCCGCACCATCAGGTTTACCCCGGTGTTCCCTGATTATCTTTTCAACGGATGCCAGATGATCGGCCTTAAAAGGAACAAGCCGCTTTATCCGGAACACCGTCATAATCTGCTTGCCCTTTGGGTCTGTGTACATTTCCTGCAAATTATTTATGATGGCATCTTGAGTTGATTTCTTGAGATCCTTGCGCGTTGCGAGAATCCCGGTAACAAACCCCGGAGAGCTCTCCAGTATACGCAATTGACGGCCGAGTTGAGGGTTCAGCTCAACCATGGTTTCGTAGTGGCTCCGGCTTACCAGACAGGCATCGGCCTGACGGAAAAAAACCGGCATGATAGCCTGGGAGGATTTTGTGCATTCCTTCATGGTTCCGAAAACCGCCCTGGCGGTAGATGAGAGCCGTGCTGACAGCAGGGAATCAAGCCATTTCATCGGTATTGAACCCTGTTGGCCCACATCGAGCAACAAACTTTTGCCACGTAGTTGCTCAACTCGCTTGATTCCACTGTCTTCACGAACCAGCAGGAGTAGTTCGTTGTAGAAGTGATTGCCGTAGTCCGCCGACAATATCGGCTCCAGATGAAACTTTGCACGCAAGCGGATAAAATCCTCGGGGATCATGACCAGTACGTCAACCCTCCTGTTTGCCAGGTCTTTTTCCGCTTCAGCGATGGTTTTATATACAATGGAGAATGATTTAAGGCCACCTTTTGCTTTGCGCTCAGACATGCGTGCCCAAACTTCCATTAATCCGGTCACATCCCTGGGATCCACGTTATAAAACACCTCTGGCAGGTACCCAAAAACAAGCATGTTATCCCTGGCCGGATCCGTATGCTCTGTTCCAGAAATCGAACTCGTGCTCCAAAACAGGCAGCACAACAGTGCCAGTGCTATAAAACGTGCGATTACATGTGTCTTCAACGCCATGTGAGCTCCTGTTGACCGGATTCCATGCCGCAGAGCAACGGCACTCTTATCCATCATCCGTTGACCTACGACAAAAACCAGCTTGACCGGGATTCCAGCGAAACCAAATACGTTACCTCTATCATTAATTCATGATCGGTTTGCATGGTAAGTGCGTCCAATGCGCCAGTAATGCTCTTTAGGGAGCCGTGCTCAGTATTTTGGTTCTTCAGCAGAATTTGTGGGTTCCCTCCAGCTCTGGTAGGTTCCCAAGTGT
>JACAAY010000089.1 GCA_013377095.1 Desulfuromonadales bacterium | reverse complement strand
TGTCTATGTCGCCACCGACCCCTTTACCAAAGGCACGTCACTGTCTGGCACCCGTGCTGTCTGGCTGCAGGCCGCCCTGGTCTGGGCCCATCCCTACCGCAATGGCCGTTTGCCGGTTGATGAACAGTTGCTGAACCCCGATCTGGATGGAGTGGAAATATTCACCTCCAATCACAGCGTGGCTGAAAACAGCCGTGCGCTCTTCGACTGGCATCGTCTCCGCTTTATTGCCATGGCCGGTACCGACACCCACGGATCCCAGTACGCCGGCACCTATCCCACCATCTTTGATCATCCGTTACGCACTATTCAGGAGCTGGCCTCCGAACTCCGGCTCGGCCGTTGTCGCCCTTTCTTCAAGGAAATTCCCCATTCCGGGGCCAACTCCCAGGTCACCGAGGTCATTATCGGCGCCAAGGGTGAAAAGGAGACCCGCGAGCGGATCATTATCCGCAGCATCACCAGCCCCAGGAAATGGAAGAGCGCCGAACGGGCCGCCACGATCATGGCCGCCCTGGCCGACAGCAGTTTTAGCGAAAAACGTTTCCGTGTTCCGCTGCCCATCGGCATAGATGTTGAACGCATGACTCTGATCGAGCAGGGTGTGCGGGGCAAGTCGCTCTTCGATAAGATTCTGGCCGCCAGCCCTGAAGATGGGCGTACCTATCTTGAACTGACCGCCCGTTGGCTGGGGCGTTTGCACGCCGCCCGATTAGCCGTGACACCAGCAGCCGAATTCGCGGAGCGGGAACCGGATCGTTTAGAACATTATCTTTCACGCTTCACAGCCATCGATCATGGTCACACCGAGCGGGCACAGGGTATTCGGGATGCCATTTTGGTGGGTGAGCAGCAGCTCTTTGACTCTTCGTCTGAGCTGGTGCAAGGTCATGGTGACTTCCACCCCAAGAACGTCATCATCGGTCAGGATAACCAGGAAAACCGCGAAACCCTCTTTGCCGCAGCCATCGATTTCGAGAGTTCCCTGATGCTGCCCCCTGCCTTTGATGTGGGGACATTTCTGGCCCAGTTCCGTAACCAGTTCTTTTCCTTTCCCGAGATCCTTGCCAGACTCCCCGAGGACATCTTTCTGGACGCCTATGCCGCCGAAGCCGGACCGCTTTCCCGAGATTTTATCGGCCAGGTGGAGCTCTTCCGTGGCCGCACAAACCTGAGTATTGCCTCCTATCTGATCAAGGTGGGCATGGGGGAGAGCGAGGATCTCTGGCGAGTGCTGGTTGAAGCGGAGAGGGCACTACTGCATTTTCGGCAACAGTCGCCGGTTTAATATCAAGGAGGTATGCACATGGACAGTATCGCCGCACTCATGAAACGGAGGGTTTCCTGCAGGAAGTTCAGCGACCAGACACCAACCAGGGAGACGATCGACACTCTGATCCAGACAGCTGTCTGGGCTCCCAGCGGGTCAAACAACCAGCCCTGGAGATTTGTCGTCATCACCGACAGGGAAAAGCTCAAATCAATCTCCGATGCCGCCAAAAGAAGCTGGCTGGAGAGCCTGGATACGGCCCCCTTTATCCGTCAGTACGAAAAATGGATGAACGATCCCGCCTACAATATTTTTTACAATGCCCCCGCCCTGATCATTATCTATGGCGACAGCGCAGCCCACTGGCAGGTCTATGACTGCAGCATGGTAGCCCAGAATATAAATCTTCTGGCTGAGGAAGGCGGACTGGGCTGCTGCTGGATCGGTTTTGCCCACAATGTGCTGAACGAAGCGGGTGTCAAGCTGGAGTTGGGTGTGCCGGAACAGTACGAACTGGTGGCGCCGCTGATCATCGGCTATCCGGCCGTCATAAAAGAGCGGACTGAAAACCCGATCAAGAGAAAACCATTCGAAATCACCTATCGCTAGTCTCTTGTAATCTTACCAGGAGGGCATTTCATGCAAAATTTTGACAACCTGTACATCAACGGTCAATGGACGGCATCATCCGATCCCGGTTTCATCGAGGTGATTGGCGCTGTCAGTGAAGAGGTCATCGGCCGGGTTCCCTGTGGGACGCAGGAGGATGTGGACCGGGCGGTTTCCGCCGCGCGGGGGGCCTTTGAACCATGGGCGGCAACCCCGGTTGCGGAGCGGGCGGCACTCCTTACCAGGCTGCACCAGGGTCTGGTGGAACGCAGCGATGATATCGCCGGAACCGTCACCGCCGAAGTGGGCATGCCTCTGAAATTTTCCCAGCGCATCCAGGCTGGTTTGCCCATCGCGATCATGCAGAGCAATGCCGCCCTGATCCTCGATCACCCCCTGGAGGAGCGCATCGCTACGTCGCTGGTGCTTCACGAACCGATCGGTGTGGTGGCCTGCATCACCCCCTGGAACTACCCCCTGCACCAGATTGTCGCCAAGGTCGCGCCGGCACTGGCAGCCGGTTGCACGGTGGTTGTCAAGCCCAGTTCCGATGCGCCGCTATCGGCCTTTATCCTGGCCGAGATCGTGGATAAGGCCGGTCTGCCCCCCGGTGTCTTCAATCTGGTTAGCGGAAGGGGCACCACTGTGGGCGAGGCCCTGGCTCGACACGTTGACGTGGACATGGTCTCATTCACCGGTTCTACGGCAGTGGGAAAACGACTGTCAATTCTGGCGGCCGAGACCATCAAGCGGGTTTCCCTTGAATTGGGCGGCAAATCCGCCTCGGTCATCCTTGATGACGCGGATCTCCTGTTGGCCGTCAAAGGCACATTGGCGGCATGTCTGCTCAACTCCGGTCAGACCTGCAGCGCACACACCCGGATGCTGGTGCCGGAACGTCTTTACGAAAAGGCATCCTCGCTGGCAGTTGAGGTTGCCAAAACCTATGCTCCGGCCGATCCCTATTCGGACCGCACGCGGGTTGGGCCACTGGTTTCAGCTGAGCAACGGGAACGGGTGCGACGGTATATTCTTACGGGTATTGAGGAGGGAGCGGAACTTTTGTTGGGTGGCGTCGAAGCACCGGAAGGGTTGGGGAAGGGTTTTTATGTCACGCCAACCATCTTCGGTCGCGTTACTCCATCCATGACCATTGCCCGGGAAGAGATTTTCGGCCCGGTTCTGGCCATCATCCCCTATGGTGACGAAGAAGATGCCCTGCGCATCGCCAATGATAGCATCTACGGCCTGGCTGGCGGTGTCTGGTCTGCTGACCAGGAACGGGCCGTACGCTTTGCCCGGCGCATGCGCACCGGCCAGGTGGACATAAACGGTGCGCCTTTCAATATCCTGGCACCCTTTGGTGGCTACAAACAATCCGGTGTCGGGCGGGAGTTGGGTACGTACGGACTGGAGGAGTTTCTGGAAGTCAAGTCGATCCAGCTCAAGGCATAAACCAATATCCTACATGAACGGGGACAGACCAAAACTGAAGTACCAGGGGGAGTGTGTTGTGAAGATCAATCTGGAGAGCCCCGATCAGGAGGATGTGGTTCGACTGATCGAGGAGCTGGACGACTATCAGAAACCGCTGTATCCGCCGGAAAGCCACCATGGGGTTGACATCGCGGTGCTGATACAGCCCAATGTCATCTTTGCGGTCGTGCGCGATGACAACAGCCAGGCCATCGGCTGTGGCGCGGTGTTCCTGACCCCCGGCTACGGAGAACTGAAACGCATGTACCTGCGTCCACAGCATCGTGGTCAGGGAATTGCCGGGGTCCTGCTTGACTTTCTTGAGACCGAGGCCAGGGCCAGGGGCTGCACGCTATTCACCCTTGAAACCGGCGTGAGCCAACCCGAGGCTCTCGCCCTGTACGCCAAAGCCGGCTATGTTCGCTGCGAACCCTTTGGCGACTACAGCCCTGACCCATTCAGCGTATTCATGCGCAAGGACGTGTGCCGTACACCGGATTCCGGGCAGTAACACCATGAAAAACCTGCACGGCAACATCACCAAGCTCTACGCCTTCTCCTTCCTGCAGATGATGCTGTTTCCCATGGCCATCATCACCCTGTTCTGGAAGGAACACGCCGGTCTGAGCCTGACACAGATCCTGCTGCTGCAGAGTATCTTTTCCGTGGTCACCGTGACACTGGATTACCCGGCCGGCTATGTCAGTGACCGCCTGGGTTACCGCGTGGCGCTCAGCATCGCCTCACTGATCGGCATGGTAGGGTGGGGCATGTACACGGTTGCCAACTCCTTTTGGACAGTGCTGCTGGCCGAGACATTGCTGGGCATATCCCTCTCCTTTGTCAGCGGCTCGGACAGCGCCCTGTTGTACGAGACCCTCAAGGCCGAGGGGAACGAGCTGCAGTATGCCCGCTACGAGGGGCGAATGAACGGCTTCTCCCAGACCGGCGAAGCCGTGGGCGCGGTCTTTGCCGGTTTACTCTACGCCGCTGCTCCCCTGTCCCCCTTTATTCTCCAGGTGGCGGTCTGGGGCGCTGCCCTGCTGGTCACCCGTTCCTTGATCGAAACTCCCCGGGAGAGTTCCCACCAGCTTCGCTCCCACCTGATGGAGGCGATTCACACCGCCCGCTACGCCTTTCTGGAAAACAAACACCTGCGCTACACCATGCTGTTCAGCACCCTGTTGGGAATTGCTTCGTTTTTTCCGGTCTGGCTGATCCAACCCTACATGCGCCAGACCGGAGTCCCTATCGCCTGGTTCGGTCCGGTCTGGGCCGGCGCCAACCTGATGGTGGCGCTCAGCGCCATGGCCAGCCACCGCATGCATAACTACCTGGGTGATCGCAAAATGATCTGGCTCTTCTGTCTGCTGATCGTTGCCGGGTACTTTGGGCTGGGTCTGGTGGGGGGGCTGTGGGGATTTCTGTTTTACTATCTGCTGACCTGCATGCGCGGTTTGCGGGGACCGATCATCCGTAATCATGTCCAGATCGAGAGCCCATCCGCCAACCGGGCCGCGGTGCTCTCGCTGCAGTCGGTGTCGTTCCGGATCTGTTTTGCCTGTGTCGGCCCCTTTGTGGGCAAGCTGGCCGACGCCGTTGGCGTGCAGCAGACCTTCCACCTGTTGATGTACGGCTTTTTGATTGGCCTGCCGCCGCTGGCGATACTGTTTCTGAGGAGCTTCCGGGAGAGGTGCCGCGGAGCCTCTGAGATCTGATTCCCCGTTCACGTTATCCTTCACTGGGGCAAAACCGAACACAAACCTCTCTCACACTGAGGCACGGTGAACACGGGGTTTTATTTCCTCAAGGTGTCACCCCGGCTTTGCAGGAGATGCTTACTCAGGTTTTTCTTCTCGTTTTCCATCTTTCTCCGTGTCCCCGTGCCTCCGTGTGAGAATATCTGATTGTACGCCTCTTAATTCGGCTTCTCCTCCGCTCCGCTGAAATTCTTCATCTTTTCCACCAGCTCGCCCAGTCGCCTGTCCACCAGATAGTTGATACTACCCTCCGGATAGCTGCCGTCGGGCTGCTGCTCACCGCTGGGTAGACCAGTCAGGATCTCGATGCCCTGGTCAATGGTTTCAACGCTCCAGATGTGGAATTTCCCCTCCCGCACCGCCTCGATTACCTCATCCTTCAACATCAGATTCCGTTCGTTGCTCCTGGGGATCATCACCCCCTGTTCGCCGTTAAGTCCCTGCAGCTTGCAGACGGCAAAGAAACCTTCGATCTTGTGGTTGACCCCGCCGATGGGCTGGACCTTGCCCAACTGGTTGACGCTGCCGGTCACCGCAATGCCCTGTTTCAGCGGCACACCCGACAGGGCCGAGAGAAGCGCATAGAGTTCAGTGGATGAAGCGCTGTCGCCTTCGACTCCATCGTAGGACTGCTCAAAGCAGATCGAGGCCGAGAAGGAGAGCGGTTTGTCATGGGCGTATTTTCCTCCCAGGTAGCCGGTCAGGATCAATAACCCCTTGTCATGGATCGGGCCGGAGAGTTTTACCTCGCGCTCGATATTGACCATTTTCCCGCTTCCCATGTACACGCGGGCCGTGACCCGTGAAGGCCTGCCAAAACGGTAGTCTCCCAGCTGGATCACCGAGAGGCCGTTTAACTGCCCCACTTCGGAACCGGCAGTATCCACCAGCAAGGTACCCTCGGAAATCATCTCCTGGATGCGCTCCTCAATCCGGTTGCTGCGATACACTTTTTCCTCAATGGTTCGTGTGATGATTTCCCGATCAACAAAGCTCTTCTCTTCCTTACGCGCCCAAAAATCCGCCTCACGGAGCAGATCGCTGATCTCCATGAACTGGCAGGAGAGTCTTTCCTGATCCTCCACGCTGCGGGCGGCATATTCCAGCAGACCGCACAGGGCGTCGTTGGAAAAGGGGAGCAGCTTCTCCTCCCGGCAGTGACTGGAAACAAACAGGGCGTAATCCCTGATGACGTCCGGTGTGCGGGATACGCGGTTATCGAAATCGGCTTTGACCTTGAAAAGCTTGCGGAAATCCGGCTCCAGGGAGAAAAGCAGATGATGGATCAGGGGCGAACCGATCATGATGATTTTCGCCTTGAGCGGTACCGGCTCCGGTTTGATGGAGACGATGGTCAGAAAACGGTACTGCTCCATCACATCCTCGATCTTGATCTCGCTGTTGCGAATGCAGCGCTTGAGAGCTTCCCAGGCAAAGGGGTTGATCAGCACCTCGCGAGCGCTCATGACAAGATAGCCGCCGTTGGCTTTGTGCAGGGCGCCCGGCTTGATCCTGGTGAAGTTGGTGGTGGCCATGCCGCCTGCCTGCATAACATGGTCGATACGGCCGAACAGGTTGTGGTAGGTCGGGTTTGCCTCGTAGACAACGGGTGCGCCCCTGGTGGCGGAATTATCCACAAACACATTGACCACATAGCGCTCGAATAGAGGGAGTGGGGTGGCGTCCGGGCCGGGGGAGAGCTGGGGCGGAGACTCCAATCCCTTGAAACTCTCCATGTTCAGCAGGATATCCTCCTGCACATCATCCAGGTAGGAAACGACCTTGGGGTAATCGGCATACTTCTCCTTGAGGGGGGCGATGTGATGGCCGATGGTGGAAATACCCAGATCCCGATCCAGTTTTGCCAATGCTTCCCTGAGCAGTTTATCGTTTTCCACCACCATACTGAGCACATCGGCCAGCCGTCCCTTCAGTTCATTGCCGGCGTGATCGAAGCGTGCCTTGATTTCCGGAGCCAGGTTTTCATATTCCTCATTGGTCATACTGCGCCCCTCGATCTGGGGCATCATCATCAAGCCGGAAGCGTTTCTCTGCAGTACAAAGCCTTTTTCCATGGCTTCGGTATCCAGTTCGGCAAACAGCCTGTTGTTCTTTTCCTGGTTCTCCAGAATCAACGCCGTTTTGTCGAGCGCATATTGCTTGCTCTGCAGAGCCTTGGGAATATCGTTTCTGACCACCCGCAGCAGTCCATTCAGGTCTTTCTCCATATCACTGCCCTTTCCTGCCGGCAGGGAGAGGGAAATCGGGTTGTCTTGATTCTTGAAGTTATTGACATAGCACCAGTCATGGGGAAGCTCTTCGTTCGCAGCCCGTTTTTTCAGCAGGTCCATGATGGTTGAAGTTCTGCCGGTGCCGGTTTCTCCGGCCAGATAGAGGTTGAAACCGCATTCAACCATACCCAGACCGAATTCGATGGAACGCAGGGCACGTTCCTGGCCGATGGTTTTTTCCGGTTCTTCCAGTTCGGCGGTGCTCTGGAATTCAAACATTTCCGGTTCGCATTTCCAGGAGAGTTTTTCTGGCGGGGTTCTGCGCTCATCAGCTGACATTGACAGCCTCCTTTTTCATTGGGAACATGTATTCCGCAAAGCATGGCATCATCAAAATTCTGATCACTCTCCCCAAATAGTACCATGAAACCGAAAAAATCCAGCTTTGTACCGAACAGCATTTGTTGATATCAAAACAAATGAAGTAAAATTAATATTTACGACGTATTCTGTCCCATGACCGTGACAGACTCGGAAAATAGATTGGATCATGAATCGGCGATATGTGGTCATTTGCTGTACGTGCAGGTATACGATTCGGTTAGATCGTAGTTTTTGAAAATATTATTAGAAGTGGTTATTGGTGCAGTATTATGTGCTAGGGTGGGGGGCGTCAGGATTGGAGGGAGTGTGGTAGCCGAATCATTTCCGCGGAATCATCATGTTGACCGATCAGGGGCGAACCTTGTGTGCGCCCGGTCTGCATCGGGTTTGTTGGAAAAAAAGCATTGGGGCGGTTGAAAGGGGTAGCAGCGGATTGCAATACGCCCCTACGGCGCCGCGAATAGATGAAAAATATGACATCGGAATAGGTCAATCTTTATAGGGGGGGGCGGCTACGGTCTTGCGAACGCCCGTTCTATCTGACAGGCGCGGGAAAATCTTTCTGGTAAAATCTTGGATGAAAAAATGAGATTGAACGGGGCGGGGCGGATGGCGGATCAAGAGTGGCGGATACGCGGATTCATTTCCTGTACGCCTTGTCGTGTTGGGTGTGCAGACTGACGAGAACGATGGTTGGGCCGTTGAGTAGACAGGTAATGGCACGGGCGCTGCCGCTGACTCGGAGTGAGTATAGTTGTTGACCCGTTGCCGGTTCGATCATACCGTGCAGTTTTTCAAAATTGAGACCGGGATGGCTCCGGAGTTGCGGCAGATCGAGGGACTGCAGTAGTTGCAGCATTTTGGCGGCGGCCTTGCGGATGGGCAATTCGGCGGCCATAACGGCCTCATCGAATGCGGGTCGGATTTCAATCCTCACCGGACCACCTCGTAGCGTGTTTTTTGGCGTCTTCGGCGTTTTCGACAACAACGGAGGGCCGTGGGTCCGCCAGAGATGAACTGATCGCCTGTTTGGCCTCAACGGTCCAGGCCCATAATTGATGTTTGGGCACCGGTTCGATGGGAATCAGCATGATCCGGCCATCCTCAAGGACTTCGAGGTCTATGGCATCCCCCGGTTTGATCCCGATTGTCGGGGGCAGCGTGATTCGTCGTCTGGCGTCAGTTTGCAGCAACATGGCGAGTTCCTCCTGCAAAAACCGTAGCATAATCGGAAAATAGGGGCAATACCCATTTACCTATTTTGCGTATATACTGTGAACGAATCGATTTTATCCAGATCGGAAAGACCATGAATTTCCTGTTCCATCTCTATCTCTCCGGGGACGATCCCGATCTTCTGACCGGAAACCTGATGGGGGATTTTATAAAGGGCAGGGTAGGGGAGCAGTACCCGCCCCGCCTGCGTGACGGTATCGTACTGCATCGCAGAATCGATACCTTTGCCCAGAGCCATCCGCTGTTCCGGCAGAGCAAACGGCGCATTGATCCCGCCTTCGGACACTGGCGCGGCGTGCTGGTGGATATGTATTACGATCATTTCCTGGCTGATGAATGGAGTTGCTGGTCACAGGAAACGTTTGAAACCTACCTGGAGCGTTCGCGTCGTATGGTTGAGAATAATCAGGCATATTTTCCGGAAAGGATGCGTGGGATGCTGCCGGTAATCTTTGAAACCCTGCTCCCGTCCTATCGCACCTTGGAGGGGGTCGGTCTTGCGTTGGAACGAATGTCGGCTAGGATCCGGCGTTCCAATCCGCTGGCTGACGGAGTAAGGGAACTGCAAAGAAACCGAGTGGAATTACGCAATGATTTTCGTGAATTCATACCCCATGTTCAAAAATATGTGGCTGATTTTTTGACAGGCAGTATCGTTAACCACTGTATTTAGTGCTTGACACAAGTTCTTCACACAAAATGTGGATAACTTTTGAACAACCCCCTGCCGGGTTGTGGATAACCGGTTGACAGGTTATCCATCTGCCCGTAATACAGTCTTTTTAAAAACGGTCCATCGAAATGCACAAAATTTACACAATTGTCACGTTAGGCAACGGTCCCCATCATGATACCAGCACCACTGGGAAGTTCAACATCCAGCCGCTTGATATCAGTAACACCTGCGTTGGCCAACATCTCTTCCAGTTCACCCTGAGAATACGATTGACCATGTGTCGTGTTGATCAGCATGTTCAGTGAAAAGAGGGCCGGGAAAGGGGGCGCAGTGCGCATGTTATCCAAGATAAACTCCTGCACCACTATCATACCGCCCGGCACAAGAGCCTGGGCGGCTTTCTTCAGGATTGCCGCGGCTGATTGCGGCCCCTCGCTGTGTAGCAGTTGCGAAATCCAGACCACATCAAAATCCTTGCCGATCGGGTCGCTGGTTATGTCACCGGAGACAACGGTTATGCGGTGTGAAAGTCCAAAACTCTCCACTGTCCGCTCCGCAAACGTCCGGGTTGTGGGAAGGTCGTAGATTACCGCCTGCAGTTCCGGATTGTGGCGGCAGAAGTGGATGGCATAGGTACCCGGCCCTCCTCCCAGATCGAGCAGTCTGCGGCGACCGCCGAGATCGATGGATGGCACGACGACAGGGGCAGCCTGGCTGGCCATGTTGAACATCCCCATCAGAAAACACTCCCGGATGGTTTCGTCATCCGTGTGAGAAGAGCTGATCCCCACCGGGGTTCCGTTTTTGACCGCCTGATCCAGCCTGTTCCAGCCGGTCATCAGGTGCTGGTGGTGCTGAATGATATATCCCAGGTATCGCTCCGATTTTTTCGACAGGAATTCGGCGCTGAGAGGTGTGGCGCTGTAGCCGTTAGTGCCCTTAAGAACAAGCTCCAGCGCTGCCAGTGCATCCAGCAGCATGGTCATGCCACGCTGGTCGCAGGAGGTGAGGCGGGCGATATCCGCAGCGCTTGTGGGCTCATCAGTCAAGTGGCTGAACAGGTCCAACCTAACACCGGAATGCAGTGCGCAACTGCTCCAGTACCCTCCCGAGAGTTTCAGAAGTTCAGCTGGGGTCATGGTGATCTCCTTTTGGTGGATTGATATTCAGTACATAGTATCATGGTAAACGACAATGTCGAAGGGGGCTAAACCGCGACGCGACCAGCCCTTCCGTTCTTGACAACCGCGCCATGGACTGCATAGTATTGCGACCAAGCCGTTCCCCACGTCCACATCCAAACGAGATCTGATGCCCGTTATCACCTCAAGAACACTCCCCTTTCACTACGGATGGGTCATTATCGCCACCGGCGCACTGGTTATCTTCTCCTGTTTCGGGCTGGCGCGCTATGCCTATACCATGCTGCTGCCGGGTATGCAGGCCGGGCTCGGCCTGGCCTATGAGCGCATGGGGCTGATCGGCACCGGTAACTTTGCAGGCTATCTGACTGCCGTACTGGCAACACCACCCCTGATTCGCCGCTTGCGTCCCCGTCTGATGGTCAGCGGAGGGCTGCTGTTGATCGCCCTGTGCATGATCGCCATCAGCCAATGCCACAGTTATGCCGGAATCCTCAGTTTCTATACCCTGGCCGGTGTGGGTGGTGGTTTTGCAAACATACCGATGATGGCCCTGGTAACCTTCTGGTTCCGCTCCGAACAACGTGGGCGGGCCGCCGGTCTGGTGCTGTGCGGAAACGGGGCCGGGATCATCTTTTCCGGTGCGTTGATCCCTCTGCTCAACCGCTGGTACGGCGCCGATGGCTGGCGCAGCGGCTGGCTGGTTCTGGGTGTGATATCACTGGTAATTGCCGTTATCGCCGGGGTGCTGCTGCGCAACAGTCCGGCCGAAATCGGGCTTGAGCCTGTCGGCCGGCCGCCAGCAGATGTTTCATCACAGCTGATCCCCCGCGAGCGGCGCGGTGATGGCGGCCTGCTGGTACGGCTCGGCTTGCTCTACCTGGTCTTTGGCAGCACCTTCATGGTCTACGGCACCTTTATCGTGACGACCATGGTCAAGGAATATGGTTTCAGCGAGGCAAAGGCGGGCTTGTACTGGTCATGGACCGGTATTTTCAGTCTCTTTTCCGGGGTCGGTTTCGGGTCGCTTTCCGACCGCATCGGTCGCAAGCACGGTATGGCGCTTGTTTTTACGGTACAGACCTTGGCCTACCTGTTGGCTGGACTGCATCCGGGCGCTTTCGGACTGATGCTGTCGGTGATTCTTTACGGACTGGCTGTTTTTGCACTGCCCGCCATCATGACCGCGGCTGTTGGTGATTATCTGGGGCTCTCCCGTGCAGCCACCGCCCTGGCCACAATCACTATTTTCTTTGCTGCCGGGCAAACCATCGGCCCCGGTGGGGCAGGTCTGCTGGCAGGTGTATGCGGCGGCTTTGCCCCCGCCTATCTGCTCTCCGCTCTGCTGACTGCCGGCGCTGCTCTCTTAGCCATCAAGCTTCCTCCACCTCCCGCCGATGGATGAACGGCTGGTCGAACATCGTCATGGGTGCGAAGGAAAGAATCACGTAACTATGCGACACCAGAACCGAATGCCAGTGCCCTCCCGGACCTGTTCCGCCCTTTTCCTCTTTACATTCAGGCAGTAATTATTTATTGTTCGATATTACACTTTCGCTCATACGCAAGGATTTCATGGACATCAGCAGACTCCGCAATTTTTCCATTATCGCCCATATTGACCACGGTAAATCAACCCTGGCCGACCGTTTGCTGGAATTTACCGGCGCATTGACTGAACGGGAGATGCAGAGCCAGTTCCTCGACAAGATGGATCTGGAGCGTGAACGGGGCATTACCATCAAGGCCCAGACCGTGCGGCTCAATTACCTCGCCGATGACGGCAATGAGTATGTTCTCAACCTGATTGACACCCCCGGCCATGTGGATTTCACCTATGAAGTGTCCCGATCACTGGCTGCCTGCGAAGGCGGCTTGCTTGTGGTGGACGCTTCCCAGGGTGTCGAGGCCCAGACACTGGCCAATGTCTATCTGGCCCTTGATATCAACCTGGAAGTTTTTCCGGTACTGAACAAGATCGATCTTCCTGCGGCCGACCCGGAACGGGTCATCCAGGAGATCGAGGAAATCATCGGCATCGATGCCCACGATGCTGTTCTGGCAAGTGCCAAGGAAGGCATCGGCACCAAGGAGATTCTTGAGCAGATCGTCAGGAAAATTCCGCCCCCCAAGGGAGACGAGACTGCTCCGCTCAGGGCTCTGCTGTTTGATTCCTGGTACGACCAGTATCAGGGTGTGGTCATACTGGTACGCCTCTTTGACGGCACCCTGAAAAAGGGTGATAAAATTCAACTGATGGCCACCAACAGTTCCTTCGAGGCGCTCAAGATCGGTGTTTTCGCGCCCCAGATGGTTGAGACCCAGCAACTGACCGCCGGAGAAGTCGGTTTTGTGATCGCCGGTATCAAGGATGTGGCCGATGCCAAGGTGGGCGATACGGTTACCCTGCTCCACCGCCCCTGTTCGTCTGCGCTGGAGGGTTTCAAGGAGGTCAAGCCGATGGTCTTTTCCGGCCTGTACCCCATCGATACCGTTCAGTATGAGCAGTTGCGCGACGCCCTGGCAAAACTCAAGCTGAACGACTCATCCTTTTCCTACGAACCGGAAACGTCGCTGGCTCTGGGATTCGGCTTCCGCTGCGGTTTTCTGGGTTTGCTGCACATGGAAATCATCCAGGAACGCCTGGAGCGTGAGTTCGGCCTGGATCTGATTACCACCGCACCGACGGTTGTCTATCGGGTACACCGCGTTACCGGTGAGGTGCAGCATATCGAAAGCGCCAACCAGATGCCCGATCAGCAGCATGTGGAGTACCTTGAGGAGCCCTTTATCCTGGCCCACATCCACGTGCCCAACGAGTTCGTGGGAGGTGTGCTGGCCCTGTGCGAGGACAAGCGCGGTGTGCAGCGGGAGATCAAGTATCTTACCCAGAACCGCGTCATGATCATCTATGAACTGCCGCTGAACGAAATCGTGCTCGATTTTTATGACCGGCTCAAATCCATCACCAAGGGCTATGCCTCCCTGGATTACGAGCACCTCGACTATCGCCGCAGCGAATTGGTACGCATGAATGTCATGATCAATGGCGAGGTAGTGGATGCCCTGTCCCTGATTCTGCATCGGGAAAAGGCCTACTACCGCGGCCGCGATCTGGTTTCCAAGATGAAAGAACTGATTCCGCGCCAGATGTTTGAAGTTGCTATCCAGGCTGCCATCGGCAGTAAGATCATTGCCCGTGAAACGGTCAAGGCAATGCGCAAGGATGTGCTTGCAAAATGCTACGGCGGCGATATTACCCGCAAACGCAAGTTGCTGGAGAAACAGAAGGAAGGCAAAAAACGGATGAAGAACGTGGGCAATGTTGAATTGCCCCAGGATGCGTTTCTGGCAATTCTGAAGGTGGATTGAAAAACACCTCGGATAAATGACCTGCGGATGTGAGCTCGAAGAGCCTTCACACCGATCATGACACTCCAAAGGATGTTACATGCAAGAGAAAATAGAAGTGGCCCAGAGTGAAACGGCCCAGAGTGCTGAACCGGTTAGCAGAAAAAAGAGTATCGTGCGCGAGTACGCCGAATCAATTATCATTGCCCTGTTGTTGGCGCTGGTGATCCGCACCTATCTGGTGCAGGCCTTCAAGATCCCTTCCGGCTCCATGGAGGACACCCTGGCAATTGGTGATCATCTGCTGGTGAACAAGTTTATCTATGGCACCAAAGTCCCCTTTACCGCATCACAGGTCATCAAGGTTCGTGACCCTCGCCGGGGTGATGTGATCGTGTTCGAGTATCCAGAAGACCCCAGCAAGGATTTTATAAAACGTGTCATCGGTACTCCCGGTGACGTGGTGGAGGGGAAGGACAAGCAGGTCTATGTAAATGGTGCTCCCTACATGAACCCCCACGAGATTCATAAGGAAAAGGATACGATTCCCAAGGAGATGAATCCGCGGGATACCTTCGGGCCGGTCACCGTACCTCCCAAATCCTATTTCGTGATGGGGGACAACCGCGACCGTTCCTATGACAGCCGCTTCTGGGGGTTTGTGTCCCGGGACAAGATCAAGGGTCTGGCATTTATCAAGTATTGGTCGTGGGATCGTGAAAAATTCCGCCCGCGATTCGGAAGCATCGGCACGCTGATCAATTGATGACGCACCCTTAATAATAATTACTATATTGAAATGGAGAATACATGGAGACTCTGGGTAACTGGAAACGTACACATTGCTGCGGTGAACTGACCGCACAGGATATCGGCCGCAGCGTGATACTGATGGGATGGGCATTGCGTCGTCGCGACCATGGCGGGTTGATCTTTATTGACCTGCGTGACCGCGAAGGAATTGCCCAAATCGTCTTTGATCCAGAAGTATGTGCCCCGGCCCATGCCGTGGCGGAATCCGTGCGCAGTGAATTTGTACTGGCCATCAGGGGTACGGTTATTGCCCGACCGGAAGGTACCGTCAACCCTGGCATGAAAACCGGGGAAGTGGAGATCCGGGTTGAAGAATGCAAACTGCTCAACCGTTCCAAACCGCTGCCCTTCATGCTGGACGAACACAGTGAAATCAACGAAAACCTTCGTCTCAAGTACCGTTACCTCGATCTGCGCAGACCACAACTTCAGCAGAATCTCATTCTTCGTTCAAAGGTTTCTCAGCTAACACGCAACTACCTGACGGATAACGGTTTCCTGGAAATGGAAACTCCCTTTTTGACAAAATCAACCCCCGAGGGTGCCCGGGACTTCCTGGTGCCATCCCGCATCAATCCGGGCAACTTCTACGCATTGCCCCAGTCGCCGCAGATTTTCAAGCAGATCCTGATGATTTCAGGATTTGACCGCTACTTTCAGGTTGTGCGCTGTTTCCGTGACGAGGACCTGCGCGCCGACCGTCAGCCGGAATTTACCCAGATCGACTGCGAAATGTCATTTATCGACCGCGAGGATATCATCAGCGTGATGGAGGGGTTGATCGCCACTATTTTCAAGCAGACCAAGGGAGTCGAATTTCCGCTTCCCATCCAGCATATCACCTACGACGAAGCGATCCGCCGCTTTGGTGTGGACAACCCGGACCTCCGTTTTGGAATGGAGCTGTGCGAGCTGACCGACATCGTCAAGGGATCCGGTTTCAAGGTTTTTGCCGATACCGTTGCCAAAGGTGGCATCATCAAAGGCCTTAACGCCAAGGGATGTGCCCGTTTTTCCCGCAAGGATATCGACGACCTGACCGAGTTCGTCAAGATCTACGGCGCCAAGGGCCTGGCCTACGTCAAGATCGAAAACAATCAGTGGCATTCACCCATTGCCAAGTTTTTCACACCGGAAGAGATTGCCGATATGAACAGCTCTTTTGGTGCGGAAGAGGGCGATCTGCTGTTTTTTGTGGCGGATAAACCCAAGGTGGTCAATGACGCCCTCGGCAAGTTGCGTAACCATCTGGCAGGCATCCTTAAACTCACCGACAGGGACAGCTACCGTTTTGTCTGGGTAACCGAATTTCCTCTGCTGGAGTGGGACGATGACGAAAAACGATGGGCTGCCGTGCACCACCCCTTTACCGCACCCATGGACGAGGACCTCTCCTACCTTGAATCGGACCCGGGCCGTTGCCGCGCCAAAGCCTATGACCTGGTCCTGAACGGCAGCGAGATCGGTGGCGGTTCCATCCGAATTCACCAGGAACAGGTTCAGTCGCGCATGTTTGAGCTGCTCGGCATGTCGGCCGAGTCGGCGCGTTCCAAATTCGGCTTTCTGCTGGATGCCCTGGAATTCGGCACACCACCCCACGGTGGCATTGCCTTTGGTCTTGACCGGCTGATCATGCTGATGACGGGCAGTGATTCGATTCGTGACGTGATTGCCTTCCCCAAAACCCAGAAGGGAGCTTGCTTGATGTCCGAAGCCCCATCTGGTGTCGATAACAAGCAACTTCGGGAGCTTGGCATAAGACTGGCGGAAAAACAACCCTGATCGGCCGCCATATGAGCCGCCAGGTCTTTGCCATAGCAGTTCTGTTTTGTAGCCTGTTGGCGTCGTGCTCCGTTCCGGCGCCAACCTGGCGCATGAGGGCGGCCCAGTTGGTTGATGAACTGGACCGCCAGGGCGCACCACAGATGCTTCCTCATGAATATCAGAACCTGCTGGAGACCTTTGAGCATGGCGAGGCTGTGCATTTTGTTCAAAAAAACGATCTTAAGGCCGATGAGTTCTATTTGCTTTCGTTCCAGAAAGGCTCCATCCTGCGAGGAGATCTTCAGCGCCTGAAAGAAAGCCTTCTTGCAGCGGAACGCAAACGGATTGCCGAAGAAGCGGCCCGAATAGAGGAGGAACGCCTCATGCGCGAGGCGGCAGAGGCGGTGGAACGGCAACGTCTGCTGGAACAGCGCAAAGCTGCCGAAGAAGCCTTGGAGGCAAAATCTTCCACTCCTGCTCGGGAGGTTTTGCCGCCCCAGCCTGCAAACTACACGGTTCGACGGGGTGAAACACTTCCCCAGATTGCTGCCCGCAGCGAAATTTATAATGATTCCTCACTCTGGCCCCTCATCTACCGCTCCAATCGTGATCAGATCCGTGATCCCAAGCAACTCTGGCCCGGCCAGATACTCAGAATCCCCCGTCATTTTTCCCGCGACGAAGCCCTGGAAGCCAAACGTTATTCCGGACATAAGTAGTCATTGAACCTTGTTTTCCTGTTTTCCCGCTTTATTCCATCGTTTCCAAACTCCGCAGACCTCATTCTTCCTGCGCAGGAGATCTGAATTTCGTTCAACAATCGAGCAGTGTAAAACAAATCCATGAGAAGGTGTTTGCATCCTTGATATCTGCAACTTATTGGTTTATATTGAGCCGTTCGATTTTACCTTAATCAGGAGGAAACAGTATGTCGCGTAAAAAGATTGCACTTATCGGTGGTGGACAAATCGGTGGCGTTCTTGCTCAGCTCTGTGCTCTGCGTGAGCTTGGTGATGTTGTTCTTTTTGACGTTGTTGAAGGTATGCCCCAGGGCAAGACCCTTGACATCTCTGAAGCTTCTCCAGTTGACGGATTTGACGTCTCTCTGAAGGGCGCCAACTCCTACGATGGCATAGCCGATTCCGATCTCATCGTCATTACCGCCGGCTTACCCCGCAAACCGGGCATGAGCCGTGACGACCTGATTGCAACCAACTCCAAGATCATGACGTCGGTTGCTGAAGGCATCAAGCAGTATGCCCCCAATGCATTTATCATCTGTATCTCCAATCCTCTGGATGCCATGGTCACACTCTGCCAGAAAGTTACCGGTTTCCCCAAAAATCGCGTCATGGGTATGGCTGGCGTGCTGGATTCAGCCCGTTTTGCCGCCTTTATCGCCTGGGAGCTGGGCGTTTCCGTAAAAGACGTGACCGCCATGGTTATGGGTGGACACGGCGACGATATGGTTCCGCTGATCCGCTATGCCAACGTGTTCGGTATTCCGGTCATGAGTCTTCTGGAAAAGAAATACAAGAGTGCTGAAAAAGCCAAAGAAGTTATGGATGCCATGGTTAAGCGCACCGCAAACGCTGGTGGTGAAGTCGTCGGTCTGCTCAAAACCGGTTCGGCCTTCTACTCCCCCGCTTCATCAGCCATCTGCATGGCTGAAGCCATTCTGCGCGACCAGAAACGCGTTCTGCCGGTGTGCGCCCTGCTGGAAGGCGAGTATGGCGTTAACGGTTACTATGTCGGCGTTCCCTGTATTCTGGGTGCAAACGGTATTGAAGCGATCGTTGAAATCGATCTGGACGAAACCGAGCAGGCCCTGTTCAACAGCTCCGTATCCCACGTTAAAGAGCTTGTTGATAGCCTGAAGTAGTTTGTATTTGTTTGTGTGCCGAGGGGAGGGGGGATACTCCTCCACCCCCTCGACGCTTCACGTTACAACCACGACACTGTCGTCGCCCACCGTCCCACCTTATCTAGGATCCTGAGTCTGAAGACGCATTGATTATTGTGGGTAATACTTAATGAGTTAACCCCACTTCGGCAAGGTCTATCCGCTGTATTAACTGTATACACTATACAGCATACAGATTGAGTAATGACTGGATTATATGTGAATAGGGCAGTTTATAGAATTTATCACGGTTGGGAGATGGAGCAACGCGATGGGGAATACTCCACCGAGAATTGAAATCAACGAGATATACTGCAAGGGTTGTTATATCTGCATCGAGTTTTGTCCGACACAGGTTCTGGAGATGAAGGGGGTGGTTGCTTCCGTCAAAAATCCGGCGGCTTGCATCGCGTGTATGCAGTGCGAACTGCGGTGTCCTGATTTTGCGATCAAGGTCACGGTGAGCACGGACAAGGGGAGGGATTGAGTGTGGCTAAGAACGTAGCATTTTTTCAGGGCAATGAGGCTGCCGCCCATGGTGCGCTCTATGCCGGCTGCACTTTTTTTGCCGGCTACCCCATCACTCCCGCCACTGAAGTTTCCGAGGTGCTGTCCGTTGAACTTCCAAAAATTGGTGGAAGTTTTCTTCAGATGGAGGATGAGATCGGCGCCATGGCCGCCTGTCTTGGCGCTGCCCTGGTCGGATCCAAGGTACTGACCGCCACGTCCGGTCCCGGTTTTTCGCTGAAGCAGGAATTGATCGGTTATGGCTGTATCGCCGAAATTCCCTGCGTCATCATCAACGTCATGCGCGGTGGGCCTTCCACCGGCATGCCCACCGGACCCAGCCAGTCGGATATCATGTGCGCAAAATGGGGCACCCATGGCGATCATCCCGCCATCTGTCTCGTGCCCGCCTCGGTCCAGGAGTTGTTTGAGGAAACGGTACGCGCCTTCAATCTGTCCGAAAAATACCGTACTCCGGTCACCGTCATGCCGGATGAGATTATTGCCCACATGCGTGAGCGCATCGTGTTGCCCGAACCGGGTGAGCTGGAGGTCATCAACCGTACCCCTCCCTCTGTGCCGCCCGAACAGTATAAACCCTATGACACCAGCTTTGGTGATGTGCCACCCCTGGCAGCCTTTGGCTCCGGCTATCGCTTTCATGTCACCGGTCTCAACAAGATGCAGGATGGTTTTCCCACCACCAAGGCGGAAATTGTCCAGGCAGAGGAAGAACGTTTGCTTCGCAAGGTAGCTGCCAACATCGATGACATCGTCACCTTTGAGGAGTACCGCCTGGAGGATGCCGAGATAGCCGTGGTAGCCTTCGGATCAACCTCGCGTTCTGTGCGTTACGCCATCAATGTTGCCCGTGAACAGGGCATCAAGGCCGGCATGTTTCGCATCAAAACCATCTGGCCGTTTCCCGACAAACAGATCAAAGCGCTTTCCGCCAACGTCAAGGCGATCATTACTCCCGAGATGAATCTGGGGATGTGTACGCTTGAGGTGCAGCGCTGCGCCGAAGGGAGAGCCCCGGTACACGGTATTTTCCGTGTCGATGGCGAGCCGATCAACCCCGACCAGATCCTTGAAAAGATCAAGAAGGTTATGTGAACAATGTCATTTGATTACGAAAAATATCTTCGTCCCGGTAAACTGCCCCACATCTGGTGCCCAGGCTGCGGCCACGGCATTGTCATGAAGGGTCTGATTCGGGCCATGGACACCTTGCAGCTCGACAAGAACAATACAGCCATTGTTTCCGGTATCGGTTGTGCATCCCGCCTGCCCGGGTATATGGATTGCTGTACCCTGCACACCGCTCATGGTCGTGCCCCTGCTTTTGCCACCGGTATGAAAATGGCAAAACCGGACATGACGGTTATTCTGGTGGGCGGTGATGGCGACGTGATTGCCATTGGCGGTAATCACTTCATCCATGCCTGCCGACGTAATAT